>JAYYBT010000033.1:0-4051 GCA_036162675.1 Thermoplasmatota archaeon | reverse complement strand
TCCTACAAGTACAAGGGTTCAGGCACCCCTGCTTCCAACATGAAACTCTACGCCGCTCTTGTTGACAAGGACTGCACCGGCTACTCCTACTCCTCGGGTATCCCCCACGGCTACAACTGCTGGATGGCTTGGCTCACCGCTGGCGACACCTACAAGTCAAAGGGTGCTGGCTCCGGAACCGCTTTCCACAGCGTCTCCGTATCCTCTACCGAAGCCACGGAGACCTGGACCTCCGTGCCGACCTCCGTCGTCCCTGGTGGAATCAACAAAGCCATTGTCGTGGCCGCTCTCATGAGCGGTAACCAAGTGTCGGTGGGTGGCAGCAGCCCTCACGTTTACCACGCTATCGACTCGACCATGGGCCCAAAGATGGACATCAGCGTCTCCGGCCTCTCGGTGACCAACGACCAAGGCACGGATTCCTATGTCCGCGGCGACACAGTGACCCTTGAAGCCGATGTCAAGAACACCGGCGACCTTGACTACACCAGCGGTGGCTCACTCGAATTCTTCTACAAGAACGGCGCCACCACCACGGCGATTGACACCGTGTCCATCCCGACACTCAACGTCGCTCCCGGCTCTCCTTACTTGACTGGCACCGCCACCTTTGACACCTCAAACCTTCCAAGCAACGTGTGGTCCACCAACTTCGGTGCCCGACTTACCGGCATCACCGGCGACATGGCCTCCAGCAACAACGTCCAAGAAATTGGCGTGAACCACGACCGTGCCCCACTCTCAAAGACGCCTCAGGTTCTCGGTGATAACGTCGTTCAGCGTGGTGAATCCGTGGAAGTCCTTGCCAAGGGTGACCCCAACGATAACGTCGACGATATCGACTCCATGACCTTTGAAATCGAGGTCTCGGCAGCAGGTGCGAACCTTTGGGACTCAAGCTTGGTTTCTGGTGGCGAGACCGTTCTCTACCGTGACTCGCCCCAAGAGGGCCGACAATACTTCGTAACCCCCACCGCAACCATGAGCGCTGGTGATTACGATGTGCGCACTCGCACGGTGGACAGCCGTGGCCAAACCAGTGACTGGTCGGTCGTGAGCGACATGTTTGAGCTGGCCAACGGCCGCCCAATCATCGTTGCTGACCCCGTCCCAACCGTCATGTGCGACACGAGCACCAAGGTGAGCATGGTTGGCCATGTCTCCGACCCTGAAACGCCCTTGGGCGACCTCGTCATTACGAGCAACAGCGAAAACTTCGTTGCGTGGCACGCCGACACCGAAGAAATCGAGGTTCTCTTCCCCTTTGACAACGGTTGCCCACTCGGCCAGAAAGGCATTGAGGTCAGGGTTAACGATGGTGGAGATTACTCTGACACGGGCGAACTCCCCTACGGAACGCTGCTCTTCAACGTCATTGAAAACGGCCAACCTCGATGGGCAGGCTTGCCGATTCAAGTCGTTGATGAAGGTGGCAGCGGACTTTTGACCTTGTCCAACTACCTCTCCGACACCGACGATAACGGTGAGGCAGCGGACACTTCGGCTTTGTCAATTGAAATTCTCGACAACTCGAACCCCGAAGTCTTCACCGTTGAACTGCGCGATAAAACCCTTGGCTTTGAAACGGTGGACGACGATGTGAACGGCGAGACCACGGTGAAACTCCGAGCCAGCGACGGCGAGCAGTGGTCAGACCAAACGATCACCCTCCGTGTCAATCCCATCAACGACGCACCTCGTCTTGACTTGACGGACATTGAGGAATTCTCGCTGAAGACAAACCGCCAGAAGATCATCAACCTCAACAGCCGCCTCACCGACGTTGACAGCCCGCAAGGCACCTACTGGGTGAACAACCCTCAGTCAACCGAGACGGGTTCGGCCCGATTGGTCACCGGCGACCTCATTCTCAACTTTGAGGAAGTTGGCGTTCAAACGGTCACCATTTCAACAACCGATGGGTACGCAACGAACAGTTATGAAATCACGGTGAACGTCTTCGATTCCCTCGATTTCTACGTTTCCAAGACCGATGATGGTTCTGGCCACCTCTTCGTGGACATGATGAACTACACCTATGAGTCCCAAACACCCACGGCATCGTTCAAGTTGACGGAATCAGCACCAACCTTCACGGTCATTTCGGTGACCTGGTCACTGTGCAATGAACTCTCGGGTACGTGCGATGGTTTCTGGGAATACGACTTGGATATGTCTCGCTCCAACACCGGCTGGACGCAAGAAATGAACATCCCCTCGTCCTACGGCGATGGTGGATTCGCCCGTGTCAACGGCATGCGCGACATGGACTACATCGGCCTCACCGTTCAAGCCGTGGACGACACTGGTCAGGATTACAAGACCAGGGACACCACGAAGTGGCTCACAACCGAATCCCTTCCAGAACCTTCTGAAATGGAAGAGGTCCTCCTCAACTGGTATGTCGGTGAACTGATTGACGACATCGCCGAAGTGGAAGAGCAACTTGCCGACCCTGCAAACACACAGGACAAAGCTTCGCTCGAGGCACGATTGATGGAATTGAACACCAAATTTGACACTGCATGTGAAGACACACGTGCCAACTGCCCTGTGGACGAAGTCCAAGGCAGCACCTCAGGCGAAGAAGATGGCATGAACATGAACATCATCCTGATTGTCATCGGTGTGTTGATCGTTGCTGCTCTGCTCGGCTTGATGTTCATGCGAGGCGGCGGCGGCCAGCCAGAAGAAACCAAGTGGAACGAGGCAAACTTGCCCGTCCATGACGCTGTGGCCAATTCGATGTACGGCGGTGCTCAGGACATCTTCCAGCAACCCGTCGCTCCTGTTGCAGCGGTTCCCCCGATTGCAGCCGTTGCGCCACCGCCTGCTCCTGTCGCAGCCCCAGCAGGACCACCTTTGCCCCCCACCGGTCTGCCAGCTGGTTGGACCATGGAGCAGTGGACCTACTACGGCCAGCAATATTTGGACCAAATGAACAACCAGTGATGCAAGATTTATGACCCCTTGACAGGGGTTGTAGGAAAAGCATAGCCCTAAAGGGGAGTGAGGAGAGGAAGTGACGTGGCCGAAGACAGCGTGGAGGTTCCCGTTGAGGATTCTGAGGAAGCCCCTCAGGAGACTCAAGGCGAGTCGGATGCTCGTCAAGACGACATGGCTACCATTTGGTCGCCTGAGCCCACCGGTGCTGATGAAATCCTCAGCACCTCCATCGAGGAGTGGATCGCTGATGTTGAATTTGAGTCCACGGCCGATGTCCCAATTCCTGAGCGCCTCGTCGACCAGGTGATCGGCCAGGAAGCCGGTTCAGTGGTCATCAAGAAGGCCGCTGAGCAGCGCCGACACATGTTGATGATCGGCGACCCCGGAACGGGGAAATCAATGCTGGCAAAGTCGATGACGGACTTGCTTCCCAAGGACGCTCTCGAGGATGTGTTGGTTTACCCCAACGAAGACGACGAGAACGTCCCCCGCGTTCGCACGGTGCCTGCCGGGCGAGCCGAACGCATCGTGAAGGTTCAGAAAGAAGCCATTCGCCAACAACGCGAAAAATCTCAGCGCATGCTCTTCATCGCATTTGCCGCTATCGGGTTTTTGTTGCTCATTGCAGCGCTTCAGTCCGGTGATTTGTTCACGTTGCTCTTCGGCGGGTTCCTGCTCGTCTTCGGATACATGTTCATCCGAAGCCGTCTAGGTGCTGCCGATGACAGCCGTATTCCGAAGGTGCTCGTCAAGCACGACCTAAACGAATTGCCACCCTTTGTAGATGCAACGGCCACCCTCTCAGGCTCGTTGCTCGGTGATGTGCGTCACGACCCCTTCCAGTCGGGTGGGATGGAAACGCCTGCCCACGACCGTGTTGAGCCCGGTGCCATTCACCGTGCCCACAAAGGTGTGCTCTACATCGACGAAATCAACCTGCTTCGCCTGGAAGAACAGCAGGCTCTGCTCACGGCCATGCAAGACCGTGCCTTCCCCATTTCTGGCCGCTCGGAGCGTTCTTCGGGTGCATTGACCAAGACCGAACCGGTTCCCTGCGATTTCATTTTGATCGCAGCAGGAAACCTCGATGCCATCCAAGGCATGC
>JAYYBT010000032.1:0-10221 GCA_036162675.1 Thermoplasmatota archaeon | reverse complement strand
GCTGACAACCAACTCATCATCCACCACGACCGCACGGTGTCGGTTCCACCCTCCCATCTGCAGGGAAAGCCCAAATGGCTCGAGGAATGGAACCATGATGAATTGGTGGAGTTGGGTTTCCTCAGTTTTGAGGCTTTTCTCGACGACCCGACCGTTCAGCGCTTGTGGCGAGATGAAGGGCGAATGGGGTGCATTGAGATCAAACGGCCCCATCCAAAAGCCAAAACGGGTGGAGGATTTTTTGGAAGAAAACACCACAACCAGCACATTGCCAACGCCATGCAGCTTGCAGAACAGGCCTTGGATGCACGTGAAATTCCCAAAGAAAACACCGTCTTCTACGCCTTTCACCGAGGGATGCCGGCCTCCGCTCGGTTATCCAAGACACAGCGGCCTTGGGCGGCCTTGATTCCCTATATTCCTCCTTACGGAACGCGGAGAACCCAGCGCCTCCAGGTCTTCCCTCGATTTTTCACGACCTCGTTCAAGCGACTGGTGAAACAGCATCGCTCACAAGGCAGTTACATGTTGCCCTGTGCAGTTGAATACTTTCAACCCTCCACTCGGCACGTGCCGATAGGGCGACATGTCGGCCTCACCGGGAGCGCCTTGGACCGACTTACCCGTGCCAGAGAGGGTATGCCGACCTATGTCTGGCCAACCCGGCTCGGGATGGAACATGACCTGTTGCGCGCCGGCATGTCGGGGTTGACCGACCATGCAGACCCGAACTTGCGATGGCTGCCTTCGGGGCACGCTCGTTGGCTCCAACCCGGGCTGCGCCCACTCCTCGATGCCGAGTGGGACCATCTGAAAACAGCGACTCAAGCCAACCATCTCGACCTTCTGCGAAAGTTGGAGAACGAAACGCCGACATGGGCCGAAGCGGATGCTTCACGGCGCCATGCGCTTGTTTCAGAAATGCGAAAACGATGGCGGTGGAACATGGATGTTGACGAACTGCTCGCCCACTACGACGGCGCTACACCGCCATCCTACGCACCGAGATTGATTGGCCACCGAGGGTCTGGAAAAACCGAGAGGCCGGTGTTGAACCCTCACTCGATATGACGGAGTTCTTGCTCTTCTGCAATGTACTTTGGACGGTAGATTGGCGTTCCTTTTCCGCCTCGCATGACGGTGCGCTCATCGATGATTTGAGCACCGATTCCGGCCACACGTGCCCAACCAAAGAAGGTCGTGTAGTAGGTTGGGTCCTTGAAGCCCACGTGGTGAAGCAGCGCACCGCTGGCGATGTCGACATTGGCGTTTGGATTGGAGATTTTCTTGTTCTCAGAGAGCACACGAGGAGCAACTTCTCGCAGTGTTCGAATGATTTTGAAATTCTCATCGTCCGGGCACAGCTCTTCTCCAAGCGCAAACTGTACGGTCGCTCGTGGGTCTTCTGCTCGGAGGACGGCGTGGCCAAATCCGAAAACGGGGCGCTTGGCGGCAAGTTCACCACGGACAAAGGCCTCAACTTCCGCAGGGTCGCTGGTGCCGATTCGAAGCACGAACTCAAGACACGACTGGTTTGCACGACCGTGAAGCGGGCCCGACAAGGCGTTCATGGCCCCTGCGATGGAGGAGTAGACCGTGGCGTGGCCGGAGGCAATCGCTTTTCCGGTGAAGGTCGAGAGGTTACCGCCACCGTGGTCCATGTGAAGGACGAGGTAGGTTGCTAAAATTCGCTCCATCAGGTCGTCGTCCACACCGTCCAAAGCCAGCGTACGGACGAAGCGTTGAACCATGGTCGCCGAGAGGTCATCCTCGGGGATGTTGTCGCCTCGGCCCTCTCGGATTCTGAACAAGAGGCCCATCATACGAGGCATCCGAGCGATGAGGTTGAGGGCGTCGTTCATCCAGTCACCCGTGGTGTCCAGCATGCCCAAGGTGTGAATGCCGACGCTCAACCAATCCATGGGGTGGCCATCCTTTGGCAAGGTGGAGAACACAGCAGCAACGCTGTCAGGAACATGGCCTCGGGAGGCGAGGTCTGCCTTGAAGCGCTCTGATTGTTCGGAGGTTGGCAACTCCTTGTTGAAGAGAAGATAGACGATGTCTTCGGGTGGGTGGTGAGCGAGTTCAGCGATGGGGTAGCCGCAGTAATGGACGCCTTCGGTGGGCGTGACGAACGAGGTGCGACAGGTGCCAACTGGGATGCCTCGAAGACCCGTGTTGAGGTGTGAGGTATGGACGGTGAACATTGGTTCATCTTGCGTCATGTGCCTCCCCCGTAAATGGCCGACATCCATGTTCGGTATAAATGCGGCTCATGCCCAAGGCCGAACAACAAAACGGTGTTGCCAGCAACACCTGCGCAGCCTAACGATTCCAGCGCCGCTTTTTGGGCGGCCATGTTCGGAACCCTTTCGTCGAGGTGCGGTCGGCAAAGATGTTGATACGGATGGTTTGCCCGTCGATGAGGATCGCATCCTCTGCCTCAATACCCGGGCATGTTCGCTTCACCTTCTCCCACGCCGAGGGCGTGGCGAGGTTTTCTGCCCACCACGGAAAGGCCCGGCACTGCTGCGGGCGAACCTCGTAAATGTTGCATTGCTTCTGCTCGTTCAAATGGATGCAAATCCCGTCGTCCTCTCGGCTTTTCAAAACATAGCGGCCATCAAAGGTGGTACGAGTGTCTCGTTCAAGCCAGGTCGGAACATCCAAACCTGCGTGGTCGGCAAGCCTCGTGGCGTCATCGGCCGAGAGGTAGACGATGCCACCCGGCTCGTCACAACATTTGCCACAATTGGGCTGGCAGGCGAAGTCGACGCCCTCCATCCACCAAGGTGCCCTCATTCTTCCTCACCCTTCAACACCGTTCGGGGATGAAGGCGAGCGAGGTGAACCACGTTCTTCTTGGGCGCTTCCTCCAGCAAATCATCCGCTGAAATCCCGGTGCCGTCAATGTTCCATTCGCCCTCTGGTTCAAAGGAATCCAGGGGTTCTGCTGGAGGTGAGGAAGGCGTGCGCTTTCGGCGACGAGGCACTCTCCGTTCTCGTTTGGCCGGACCATCCTCTTCGAACGGTGGCAAAGGTTCCCGCTCGGGGTCGAGTTCAACCAAGCGCTCTTCCAGCGAGCGTAATTCATCAGCGATGGTGATGAGTTCGTCGATATCAGCTTCAACGGCCCGCTGAGCGAGCACCACCATCTGTTCCTCGAGGCGTTGGAGTTCAAGTGAGGCGGAGACGCTCTGGCTGGTTGACGCATTCATGCGCTGATCAATGGCCTCGTCGATGTCGACCAGCACCTCAACGGCACGACCGACGTCCTGGCTGTCAAGAGGGTCATTGGCTCGAATGATGTACTTCTCTCGCTCGTGAACATCCAGAACCGAAGGACGACCCGGCTCAACGGGGTCAACGCGCTCACGCAACCGCTCTTCGAGATGACGAGCACCTTCACCGATGGTCTCATCCTCCCAAGCTGGAGGTTCGTAGTCATCCTCAGTCCACGCTTCAAGGGGGCTGTGCAAATCGATACCACCCGGCTCCAAGGATGAATACACGCTGTCCAACGCATCGCCAACGAGCCGAGACGCAAGGTCTTCGACGCGTTGATGCTCTTCGACAACCACAGGGGTTTGACCGTTGAACAGCACCTCATCAACATCATCATGGTCGAGCAAAACCGCACCGTTTTCAAACGCCAGAGCCAACTGTTCCAAGCGCGTTTCAACCATACGCCAACCGTACGGTTGCATCCGGCTCAGTTGCGCAAGATGTCGGTCCGAGACGAGCAAATTTCGCTGTGCACATCGCCATCGGGCGAAGGCCATGAGCGTTGGAGGTTGGGGTGATTCAAGACGAACCTCAAGGGATGAACGGAACACCTCCTTTAATCGCGAGGGGGGGAAACCGTCCACGGCCAAGCGGCCGCCAGCAACCACTTGCACCCCGTGATTGAGTGCGTGGTCAACCAACACACCGAGTTGGTGCCCCCACGTCTCGTGGTTGGCGAATTCGTGAAGGTCGTCAATCACCAATGCAGTCGCACCGGGCAGCGCGTTTTGCCACGATGCTTCAAGGGCGTCAGTTCCGGCTGCATCCGCTGCCGTGATGAACAACACATGACCTTCCTGACGGCGGAGCATGGCTTGGCCGGTCGCATGAAGCACGTGTGAACATCCGGCTTGAGGCTCCGCGACAATGAGGACTGGATTGAGGTGGTGTGCCGGCCTGTCGATGACCTGCTCACAATACTGCGTGGCTTGGAAATTCTCCTCAGCGACGAACCACTGCTTGAAGGTGGATGTGGTTGACCAACTCAAGCGCTGGGGCCAAGAGGAGGTCAAGTTCAGGACGCGTGTGGCGTGGAAGGCATCGTCCTGTTGGGGTGGTGAAAGCTCCTCTCCAAGTGCGCTTCGGACTTCTCCTCGTTGCTCACTCAACACTTGACTCCAAACAGGCGTCCCATCATCTTCTACCCCCACGTAAAGGTCACTTGGTTCCGTTTCAACAGGAGGATTGTGGGCGGCTTCGAGTCGCTGCTGAAGGTGCATCAATCGCTGTGCAACATGATGAGCGTATCCGGATTCTCGTTCAAGAAACGACGACGGGATGCCGACATCAGCCCCAAGAATTCGGTCAGCGATCAAGTCATAGGTCGGACGTTGGGCAACACCCACAGTTTGGAAAAGGGAAAGGGGGCGTTGAGGAACACTGGTCTTTCCAAGCAGGGTGTTGAGTTTGGAGCGAGCAGGGCGTTCCTTTCCCGCCCCGGCGTGCTCAATGGGGGGTGAAGGGCTCGTGCTTTGTTGAGCGTAAATGGAATCCCGAAGTTGACGCTTCGCTTCCTCGAGCTGCGCTCGCAGTTTGGTCGGTGGTGAGGTCATTGTTCTTCACCGCTGTACCGCTTCAACGCCTCGCCGCGTTCGTTGTAAAGGGCCGTTGCATCCATGCCATCAGGCTCGTCAAAGGTTGACCATTCAACATAGGCTTTCTCAACATCCACCTTGGATTGGGATTTGGAAGACGCTTCTCTGGACGGCTTATTCCCTTCCTCAACAGGACGAAGACTGTTGGTCAAAGGCGTTCCATCGGCCTCAGACGGGAGTTTGACCGTTTTGTTGATTTCCGGCAAAGGCAGGCTTGCATTGGATAGGTCTGGGGAGCCCACGACGTTGTCCTTGAGGGCCTTGGCCTGTACGGGGTAGGCCATTTTCTCTTGACGCTCAAGAGCATGGTTTTGCTTGTTTGAAAACACATCCATGTTCTCTTTACGGAAGGATTGCTTTGTTTGTGCTTTCTCGGGCCAATCCGGCAGTGCTGGAGCGCTGCTCACGACCGCTGAACTCCTGTTGGAGGACAAACCTTGGCCAATATCGGGTAGTTTTGGCGTCTGCTTTCTCGCAGGAAGGCGTTGAGGAGCGCGAAGTTGGGGCGGGGCATCCTCAACAACATGTTGAGCCCGGCGCCGGCGCTTGACAACAACTGGCGGAACATCATCATCGAATGTCGCTTCTGCTGCCCTCGGCGATTCGCTAACGAAACGCCCGTGAAGCACGCTGCTTTCAACATCCGGCCGCCACGGCGTTGAGCCAATGGCCACGGTGTTGGAGGGCTCGTCTGATTCAAACTCATGCGCCTCTACCTGTTCTGGCCAGGCCTCAACGACCTCGCTCAACGCTTGAGTCGCCTCAATTCGCTCATCATCATCGGGGGCGAAACTTCCTCCCTCAAAGGCGCTCATATCGGTGATGGCGGGGCCGCCGACCTTAGCCCCCTGATGCTGAATTTGGGCCTCGAGCCATTGTTCCTCTTCCTCATCGGGCGCCAACAAGACCGGGTGGTCCCACAAAACATCGGGGTCGTCCGCCCATTGAAGGATGGTGCTGCGACGAAGGTTCGTCGTTTCCGAGGCTATTGAACGTTGAATGGCGGTCTCAAACAATTCCAAATCGGTGGTGATGAGGGCGATGTGGTCGTTGAAGCGCACGCCATCGCATATGGAGCGAAGCACGTCAACCATGCCGTTGTCGCCAAACGCATTGGCCAATCGGTCCAACCCATCGATGAGGAGGACCGAACGCTCGTTGCCCCATTGAAAGGCATTGACCACAGCGTGGAGGGCGTTTTGATCCTGAAGCACCTCATACCCTCCATGCGGGGAAAGCAGGGCATAGGATTGCGGGGCAGGCAAACGGTGGGTGGCCTCAGTTTGCGCATGTGGGAGCCCGAACAAACCGAGCAGTGGCATGCCGCGCTCGGCCAACTCAACACCCAGAGAAATCATCGGATGCGGATCGGGCGAATCCAGAAGATAGACGTGGCCTGGTTCAAGCCGTGGTGTTGAGGCAGGCACGGTGTCTCTTCGGCGGTGTTCGGTTTCCAACGCCAAGGCTTCGATGTCCTCCAAGCGTGCCGCTCGTCGCCACGAGCTTGAGGGCAAACGAACACTGGACCACCACGAGGCGGAGCCTTCCTTTTGCTCCTGATGCTCAAGATGAAGCACGCTTTGCGGGTGCTGAGACATCGTGGAACGCAGAGCGTTCATCGTCAATTCATAGAGAAACAATTCGTTCCCAACGTCCAAGGCGTCCTCTTCAATCCGTAGGAGAGCCTCAAGGCCTTGCTGCTGCGTCTGGTCTCGATGGAAGGCCATCACGGGCTGGCCAAGTCGGAAAAGCAACCAGCCTTCACGAGGATCATCGCCCGAAGTTGACCGGATGCGCACGGCTCCAGACTGTTCGTGAACGGCGAGATTTCGAACCAAAACTCGGAGAACATCAACGCCGCCGCGCCGCTGTTCCACCATGTCGCCGTGTTCGATTGTGACCATGCGGACCCACCCTATGGCAGCACCTTCCTCAAACCCCCTCTTGAAGGGTGCGGCAGTTCTGCCGAAAGGCGAAGCGTTTCAAGCCATGATTCCTCGCACGGACATGGACCCGTTGACCGCCGGGCCGCTGGATGCGGACGAGACGCAACTGCTCAACGAAGGGCTCCATCGATTTGACACCGGGCAATTTTGGCACGCTCATGAATCGTGGGAGGATTTGTGGAATGCGCTCAAGGCAAGAGAAGCACCACATGAAGAAATTTTGCTTGTTCAAGGACTCATCCAAACGGCGGCCATGTTGCTTCATCACCAGCGAAAAAACGCCGTTGGCGTTCGCAAGCAATGGGCGAAGTTGGAACCAAAGTTGAACGGCTGGTCAACGGCGTGGGGCCTTGACATCGCGACCCATCTTGAGGTGATTGAATCCTACGCCCTTGACGCAGACGCATGGCAGCAAAATGCGAGCGAACACCAACTGCCTCGAGCGTGAGGTTCAAAGTCAGCGGCGTTTGGTTGTCAGCATGGTCGATGAGGAATCGGTGCTCCCCACCGACATGCTGCGCTTCATCGACACACCCGTTGCGCAGCCACTGGTCAAGGGACGAAACGTCGCCCTCCTTGGAAGCGCAGTGTTCGCCCTCGTTCTGTTCATCCTTCTGCGCCAGTTTGCGTTATCATCAACGCTCGCTGCCCTTTTTGCTGCCGCCACCCTTGGCCTTAATCTGACGGTCGTTTGGCTTCGCTTCCAAAGCCATGCCAGCACCCCCTTGGCTGTGAACCTCAACCACCCGTTCATGGACGCCGAACCGATGGGGGAGGCGAGGATTTTGATTCGTTTAACCGATGGGCGTTGGGTGCAGCCTGGGAAAAACAGAGTACGTACGATGCCCGATGAATTGCTCGGCGGGTTCACCTTGGTCCAAGACACCGACGACTACCCCGCCCTTGGTCACTTTTCCTCAGCAAAAGAGGCGTCCGGCACTCTTGCCCGACACCTTGCGCTCATCAACCAAGCCATCGCACTTCGTGATGCGGTCAACGATGTTCCCGACCCCATTGAGGAAGCGAGGGATAGAGAGACCATGGATTCGGGTTTGCTCGAACGCTCGTGGCTTGAAGATGAAGAGGCAGTGGAGGTAGAAAGCCCACTGGTATCGTTTTTCCGTGGCAAAGAATGAATCTTTTCGCCGAAAAAGGACCCGTATCTTCAAAACCGTTACCGTCAACCGGAAGGTGTGCCAACCAATGAGACATGGATGTCCAAGGTCGAAGCCTTGGCCCCTCAGGAGCAGGAGACGCTGCTGGGCACGTCCCTCTCTCGCCGCTTCGCACGCCTTCCGTTGTGGTTGAGTCACCCTGCAAACATCGGGGGATTCTACGGCTTTTTGGTGGCCTTGGCCTTGATCCTGCCCTACGCCTACGGCGATAGCAGCGAAGTGTGGGGCGTTCAGTGGCTCTACCACGCATCGTTGTTGATCATGGCTTGTGCAGCCAGTGGCTTCGTTTCGGTTGCTCTCATCGCTTTTTCAAAACGCCACCCGGTCGCACCGCCTCGTCAAATCCTCTACCCGATGCCGTTCCTCGGGTTGGCATTGTTAACCATTGACCGCGTGGATTTGTTCGCGATTCCATCGGCCGTCATCTGGGCTTTGCTCCTGCTGCCCGGCCCGATGTATGTTCACCTCTCATGGGCTCCTCGTTGGCGACTCTTGTGCATGATTGAAGACGGCAAAGACCCCTTTATCGGGTTGGAGCCAAAACCTGAGGAGGCGGTTGAAGCCGAGGAAATGGTCGATGGCGACACCGAGATGCTCGAAGTGGTCGACGCCTTTGAGGCCGAGTGAACTCAAAGCAGGCCGACTTGAGGCCCTACCTTCTCAAAGCAGGAGAGGACATCGTCCAAATCTTGACGGCTGAGTCCCGCCGACATTTGTGTTCGAATGCGGGCTTTATCCCGAGCCACCATCGGGAAGACGATGGCCCCCGCCATGACGCCCAAATCACCCAGGGCTTGGGTCATGGCCTTGGCAGTGGATGATTCACCGCACATGACGGGAATGATGGGGGTTACCGAATCACCGGTGTCAAAGCCCATCGATTGGAGTTCTTTGCGGAAATAATTGGTGTTGTCCCAAAGCTTGGCGTGGTGCTCTGGCTCGGTCATCAACACCTCAATCGCCGCTTTTTGTGCAGCGGCAACACCAGGAGGTTGGGAGCCGGAAAGCAACCACGACCTGGAATGGTTCAGGGCGTGTGTTCGCGTCATTTCGGTGCCCGCCAAGATGCCACCTTGAACACCCAAGGCTTTGGAAAAAGAACCGGTCTCAAAATCGACCTTGCCTTGCAGTTTGAAGTGGTCGACGATACCCGCACCGCCTTCACCCAGCACACCTTCACCGTGGCAGTCATCCACGTAGACCATGGCGCCGTATTCCTCAGCCAGCGCCGTAACTTCGTCCAGCGGTGCGATGTCCCCGTCCATCGAGAACACACCGTCGGTGATGATGAGTTTCCTCTCTGAGGATTCGTGGGCCTTCAAGACCGCTTCCAACTCACCCATGTCGTTGTGGGCATAGACCGCTCGCGAGGCCTTTGTGAGGCGAACACCGTCGATGATGGAGCCGTGGTTCAGTTCATCGGAGATGATGACATCTTGGGACCCCGAGACCAGGGTCGGAATGAGGCCGACGTTGACGGTGTAGCCTGCTGAGTAAATCAACGAGGCTTCAACACCTTTGAATTCGGCGACTTTCTTCTCGGCTTCCAAGTGAATGTCCATGGTACCGGCGATCGCACGCACTGAACCGCTGCCTGCCCCGTATTTGGTGGTGGCATCTTGCATGGCCGCCACGACCTTGGGGTGCGTGGTCAGGTTGAGGTAATTGTTGGCCGAGAGCATGATGGTGGGCTTTCCGTCCATCTGACATCGAGGAACATTGGGCCCTTCAAGCGTGGGAGGTTCCCACAGCAACGATTTCTCGTTGAGTTCATCGTATCGGGCTTTCATCCACGACATATCACCGGGCATCGTGCTTCCTCAACCGACCTAGGCCGGGGTGCTTCAAGGTCTTTTGTCTCAGGATTCATTGAAGATGGATTGGCAAAGTAGTCGCTCGTCCATCTCCAACGATGCTCCTTCAGCGAGGTTGAGCAACCCGAGATTGAGACCGCCGATGCTACGTCGATGAAGGTCAATCACCTCATATCCAAGGGTGGCAAACATGCGCCGAACCTGCCGCTTTTTGCCCTCTGATATCGTCAAAACAACGGTCCCGTCTTCCTCAACCACAACCTGTGCCGGAAGAGTTTGGTAAGCCTGAACCACCCCGTTTTCTTCGAGTTCAATCTCCACACCTTTACGCAGAGCGTCGAGGGCTTCCTCGGAGGGGGGAAGGTCGGTCTTCACGGCGTAGGCCTTCTCGATTTTGCTATCAGGC
>JAYYBT010000031.1:0-5893 GCA_036162675.1 Thermoplasmatota archaeon | reverse complement strand
ATCGTCCTGGTCGTAGATGTTCGGGCCGCATGATTTTCCGGTGTTCGGGTCAAACCACGTGTCGGATGAACACGAAGACGACCAATCGTTATCGGTGTCCAGAAGCGTGTATTCGAAATCCATGGACGCCGTGGCTTGCTCGCCATAGGTGTCAACCACCATGGCCTCAACGATGTAGAAACCAGCCGTCAAATCCGTGATGTTGAACACGGGCTCGTTTCCACCCTGTAGCACGGTGTTGCCCGCCATATCGTAGACACGCCATGAGAGAACGAGTTCGCTATCATCATCCATGTCATCGTTCACGGTGGCCGAGGCTCGAATGGAATCGCCCTCCATCACGCGCTGACCGGCATAGGGTTCGAGCAAGTCAACCTCTGGAGGCTGGTTGACGAGGATGTTGATGACCAAGATTGAGGGTGAAGATGCTGGTGAATCCACCGTTAATTCCGCGAGGGGTGACCCTGCCACTGCTGCTTGGACCACCCACTGTGAAGCCACGGCTTCGCCGGACGCCGTGATGGTGCGTAAGAGAAGTTCAACGTCAACGGTGGTTCCTTGGACGCTCATCGGCTCGAGAAGATCATTACCATAGCCTACCGAAAAGGATGCAGCAACCGGAACGCCGCCCCGTTGAGCATCGAGCGTCATCGTCCGATAGGCCGAAAATTCACCAGAATCGCCGACGGAAACCGTGCCGACTTGGCCGTCCACCGAAACGACATCGGTGTTGGCAACATCGAGGCCACCAATGAGAGAACACGCTTCCAATCGAACGGGGAATTCTTCCGTAGCAAGCGCACTCGAGGACACGATGTGGGCTGAACGCAGCACCAACGGCGCGCTGATCTCGCCGGGGTCGGAATGAAGGGAAACACCGACATTGTATCCCGAGATGTCGAGGTCTTCCACCACCAGCGAATCTGAAGACCGCCCGTGATGAGAAATGAACGCCGTCCCGGTGCCCTGCCCCTCCAGGGTGATGTCCGAAAAGAGTCCGGAGGTGCGGTCCACGTCGATAGCTGGCGCGCCCGTAAGGTGGATTCGTTCAAGCGTGATGTCTTCGTTGCCTTCACCGACGATACCCGCTTGACCCGACACCGTTCCAACAACATCGGTCAGCGTGAACGACGATGTGATGCTGTTCAGGGACACGATGGCGCCTGTGCCGTGGAATTGTGTTGCATCAATGCCGTGAATGGCGCCTGAAACACCGGTCAACTCCAACCCCCAATTCGTGCCTTCGCCCAAAACCACATCCGAGAAGTCCAAGGGCGCCTGTTGGGCCCAAATGGCCTGCTCTTCGCAATCGGCGAAGCTCACGTTGGTGAACGTGATGAGGCCGCTTGATGGATAGAGTTGAGCGCAGCCGCTGCCGTTTTGCAGGTGGCTATTGCGGACAACCAACGATGCCGCGCTTCCGGATTCCACCACGACCAAGGGGTCGCTAGCAGAACGAGCCATGAACACGCCATCCGCTTGGACGGAGCCCAAACCTGAAACCGTCAAAGCCGGGGCAGATTCAATGAGTTGCGTGCCTGAAAGTTCAATCGCAGCTGCCGTTGATGAGCCGAGGGCAAGTCCTCCCCATCGCGCCCCAAAGCCCGTTGAAGAAAGCGTGGCTTCGCCCGCATCGAGGACACCGTTGACCGTGATGGTGGCGCCTTCAGAAATTCGCAACGAGACCCCGTCTTGCACCGTCATCGTCGAAGCGCTTTGCAAGATGAGTGAATGGTCCAACGTGTACGGACTCCATTGACGCTCGAGCACGAGCCAACCGGAAACTTCGCCGCTCGGCACCGTCGACGCCATGAACGTATGGGCCAGTGAACGGTTGGTGTCCCAGGTGACGAAATCAGAGAAGTTGTTGCGCTGAAGCGTGACGGTCTTGATGCCCTCCCAAGTTTGGCCTGCATCGGTGACTCGCCGAGCGACCGTTTCGGTTGATAATTCGCCGTTGGCATCGGTCATCGCCACCGAGCCTTCAATGGAAATCAAAGCGCCTTCGACCGGGTCGCCTTTGTCCAACACAAGGAGGTCAAGCGTGGAAGAACTGGTGAACTCAGCACCCGTCATGGCCGTGATGCTTCCTTCTACGGTGCCGCCCATGACGTCAATCTCGCATCCAGGTTGAAGCGTCAGCGAACCAAGGATGTTGAGATGTTGCAGTTCAAGCGGGTTCAAACAGCCCCACTGAACATTGGTATCGAGGGAAAGAGAGGCTGCATCGGTTCCTGTGATGACGCTCTGGCCGCTGGCCTGGAGGGCATCAGCCGTGATGGAGGCGTCTTCACCGATGAGTTGTCCCGTGCCTTCCACCGAGATCGTGTGGCCGGATGAGACCACCACCTCTGTTGAAATCAAGGTCAAGACGCCGTTGTTTCCAATTGTCAAATCACCCGTGAGTTGGTGAGGTTGGCCGTCCGGCCGGGGTCCGAGAACGACGTCTTGCCCTGATGAGATGGTCCAGTCGCCTTGAGGAATAACGGGGACCTGAACCGATTGTCCACCTTGACCGCCAAAGAGCGTGACACGGGCGCCTGCCCCCTCAAGGGTCACATCCACCACCGAGCCAGTGTTCACCAGCGGAAGCGTGAGCGCCCCGTTGCTGTTGCTCATCAACGCAAAGCCGTGAACGGAAACATGGGCTTCAACGGGTTGGCCGGTCAAGTCCGTGAACGTGACATCCGTCTCAATGAAGCGGTAGGATGCGGAGGTGCTGATGGATGGATTGTAACTTGAACCGTAGTAGAAGGTCCCATCTCCCAGTGCATCGGCGGAGGTTTGGGCGGTGTTGAGCGGCGTGAAACTTCGCACGGTGGCGGTGCTGCCGGTGGACATCATGAGGGGGGTGTTGTGCAGTTGCGCCGTCCAAGAAGAGAGGTGGAGGGTTGTGTCACCTTCCATCAATACACCTTCGTCCTGAGCGATGGTCGTCAAACTTGAACCGCGATACGAAGAATCGATGAGGTGGAGGCCCACAAGGCTTCCAATGTTGGCTTCAGCCGTTAATGCGACAACGGAACTGTCCTCGAGCATCATGCCGGTTGAGACATTTCGTGAGGTAAAATGCCCAATGGACAGGTCGCTGTACCATGCCTTCATCCCGATTGAAGTTTGGTCCGTGGATGCAAAGGCTTTCTCCACCGTGATGTCATCCCAATCGTGAACACCACCAAGGACATCAAGACCCACGCCCTCACTCGATGTCAGTTCAATCTGAACATTTGAGAGGACGCTGGTGGGCGTTTGGACCGATATGCCAGTCTGTGAAGCGTTGACGGACACATTGGTCCACGCCGCATGGCCGCTGCCGGTGGCGTCAATCGCTTGTTCGGCCGCGAAGACGGAAACATTCTGCATTTCAGACGTCCCTGTACCCGACCATGAGACGCCAACACGTGGTTGCCCGTCAATGACGCTGTTCTCCAGGGTGCACACACCGTCGCAGCGAATATCGAAGGCTGGGCGCAATTCGTTGGATGAGGCTGAGGTGAATTCAACGGCCTCAAGATGCATGGAGGAAACGCCTTGCCCCACCACCATCCGCTCGCCAGTGAGTTGTGCAGTGCGCACGACGAAATCATCGGCGTCGCCCGCATCAATGGCCAAGGCAAGGCCGGTGCCCGTGAATGCATGGACGAGGGATGATGCCCCCGAAGCGGTGGCGAAGCCAACGCTGGCGTTGTAAACACCAAGATCTGTCATGTCAAGGGTGCCGTCGTACGACTGGACACCTACGCCCGCTTCGTACACGTTGAATTCGGCCACGTTCGCCGTGTCGTGATTGGCCAAACCGACGGCTACTTCGGTCGCTGTTCCGTCTGTGAAATCAAGCACCCCAGTCTCAACGTACACCGCTTCGTAGTCCATGCGATTGGCTTCAAAGCCGGTGATAACCGCCTCACCACCCATCACGGAGAGCCCGCGGTATGCGTCGTTGAACACCACGTCAGTACCGTTGAAATCACCTCGAACCAAGACACCGGCAGAAGCGTTCGCAACAGTGGTCTCAGTCAAGTTCGCTTGACCGCCAACCTCCACGACAATACCCGGCCACAATCCCTGGCCGTGCGAGCCTTGTGTTTCGGGCACGATGCTCGAATAGAACGAGGCTTGCTCGGCCATCAGTGTACCCTCGACGATGATGGCGTAGTCTCTGGCGTCGACGGTGGTGCCAGGTGAGACGGTCAGGGTGGCACCGCTTGCAACGGTTACATTGCCTGTGAGAACCATGTCGCCCGACCACGTGGTGTTGGTTGAGACGGTGCTGTCGGCTCCGTTCACCATGGGAAGGAGGAGGACGGTCAGAAGAAGCGCCACCATGCTCAATGCATGCCCTTGTCGCATGGACTGGCGTTGGAGTGGCGCCATATCAACCCCAAGGCTTCGCGTCTTCAAAGTGTTCACACAACGCAAGCAAAGTGGTGGGCCCGCCCGGATTTGAACCGGGGTCTGACGGCCCCCAGCCGCCAAGTATAGGCCAAGCTAACCCACGGGCCCGAGGAAATCCTCAGTTGCGTGCTGCACTGAACGGTGCGACCTCTTCGATGAGGTCAAGGTGTCCAACGTACATGCGTCGGCAGCAATAACGCTTCAAGCCCACTTCATCAAGGGCTTCAGCATCGCTTTTGCCGTCCGCCAGCAATTGCTTGAATTCTTCCCACTTGTGGGCGACAACGCCGCCACAACTGAAACATCGTACTGGAATAATCATCATCTCACCTCATCGATAGGACTTCTGCTTCTTTCGGCGAGCACCGCGACCGAGTTGGTGCTTGGGCTCCTTTCGTCGCGGGTCGTTCACCAGAAGGCTGCGGTCGAAGCGCAGGTATTCGTCTCGAAGTTCTTCATCAACGCCTTCGGCGCCACCGTTGTAGTGGACGAGTCCACGAGCAATAGCGGTGCGAATAGCGTCGGTTTGACCCATGATGCCGCCACCGTTGGTGGTGATGGAGATGTCGACCTTGCTCAATCGGTTCATGGCGTCAGCGATGACCAAGGGTTCCATTGACTTTCGGCGAGCCAAAGAGGGCTGCATGATTTCAATGGGCTCGGAGTTGACACGAACACGTCCCTTGCCGGCCTTGACGGTGGCACGGGCGACGGCGGTCTTTCGCTTGCCTGAGGATTCAACGGATTTCTTCTTGCGTGCCATCACTGGTCACCTCCCGTCCATCGGTGAGCGGGCGCTCCCAAGTCTGCGCTGACATCACCCAAACGGATGTAGCGGTCAGGCAGGTCTCGGCGGAATTTGCTGTCGTCGCCTCGCTCGTGGCCTTCTGGCAAGTCGCCAGAAAGGTGGCTGGGGCAGCCGATCTCAACACGAAGGTTTCGAAGGGCTCGGCGGCCGCTGCTCTTCTTTTGGTAGGGCAACATGCCACGAACGGCTCGCTTGAGAATCATGTCGGGCATACGAGGGAAGAACGGTCCCTTTCGGGCGTGGTTCAACTCGTACTTCTTGTGATAGTTGTCAAGAACGGCACGTGGGCGACCGGAGATGATGGCCTTCTCTGCGTTGATGATGATGACCTTGTCATCACGGTCTTCGCGGGCAGCCTTCAGCAGAATATCGGCTGAAGCGGATGCAAGGCGGCCCAGGATGAGGCCGTCGGCATCAAACACGTAGGTGGTTGCATCAGCCAAGGATAACAACCCCCGTTCCGGTTGGGTTTTCGTTCATCAGCTCGCCGTAGGTCATGATTCGACCTCCAGCGGCCTCAATCTTCTCACGGGCACCGTTGCTGACGCTGTAGGCGGCGATGGTGTGACCGTTGGTCAACTCACCGGAGCCGAGCAGCTTGCCTGGAACGAGGATGGTGGCACCCTCGGGGGCGTAGCGGCTCACACGGCTCAGGTTGGGTTGGGCCCAATTCTTGCGACTCTTGGAGAG
>JAYYBT010000030.1:0-2545 GCA_036162675.1 Thermoplasmatota archaeon | reverse complement strand
GGTAGGACCATGGACGAGCAAACGCAAGCCTCGACAACGGCGTTTTTCACGCTTGACGCATTCAACGGTGAATTGGCTCTCGAGGTCATGAACGCCATCGAGGAGGGGAAGGGCGGTCATGGAGAATTGTGGACGGCTCTGGTTGAGTCGAATGAGGCGTTACAATCGCGACTAAACGAACAAGGTATTGAGCAACCAAAGGACTTCAGTACCATCTCGTGGGACCCGGCCACCCTGTTGTTTACGTCCTGTGTTGAATTGAACAATGACGGTCGTCCATTCCCTTTGGGTGAGCGTCTCACCCGGGAACGTTTTGGTCGTTTTCCATTTGAAGACGGTTCTGCTTTGGGATACTTTCTGGAATACATTCGCCCCAACAGAAGCATCACCGATAACGACGGGCAAGTCATTTACGATGAATTGATGGAACGATTGACCCAACTTGCCCATGGATGTGAGGAACAAACACGAGGTCATAGGATGTTTGAAGATGGATTTGGAGGCATGCGTATCCACGGATATTTATCGGCAACAGGCGTCAGGGAACTCAGGTTGCATTTGGCGAGTAAGGCGTGGACGGCATCGTACGATGAACCCCTTGATGGTGGGGTTGCTGACGTGGCCAAGCACTTCACAGCGTTGTTGAGAGCAGCAGAACGTCGAAGGGTGGGCATTGCGCTACGAGCGCATCGCTGATCAGAAATCCTGCGAGGTCAAGCGCTCGTACATTGAGGCGTACAAGGCTGCCGTCTCATCGATAACCGATTGAGGCAAGGCGGGAATCGGAGGATCCTCAGCACCCGTATCACGAGCCGTCTGGAGTTCTGCCTGATGGCCCGTTTCAATGTAATGCGT
This sequence comes from Thermoplasmatota archaeon, assembly GCA_036162675.1. Classification (GTDB taxonomy): domain Archaea; phylum Thermoplasmatota; class Poseidoniia; order Poseidoniales; family Poseidoniaceae; genus Poseidonia. Next base: position 1,690 of record JAYYBT010000030.1, on the reverse strand, counting down.
TCGTACAAATTCCTTTGACAATTCAATGCACTCCCCATTTGCGTAGGCCTCAGCATCCCACCAACGATCTTCGTCCAAGGTTCCGAAGGTGTCGACCAAGACAACTTCTCGGTTGGCTCCCAAAGCGAATTCTTTCTTGCCGTCAACGTGAATCAAACCGTTCTTGGCGGCTTCTTGCTCGATGATCGCGTCAACAGCAAGGGCAGCAGCGACGATTTTCTCGTATTCTTCTTCCGTGATGTTGGAAATTTCGAGTGCTTCTTCTCGCCCAATGTTGCGGTCAAACGCTTCGAATTTGGTGGTGACTTCAACGAAAGGCTCGGCCAATTTCACACCGTATTCGCAATCGGGTGCGACACCCAAGGCCTCTGCCGACAACTCTCCCCGCTGGAATCGGCGCCATGCAGAACCTGAGAGGTAATGGCGAACAATCACTTCAAGAGGAACAAAGACCCACTCCATATCTCGTGGAATAGCCCCGGGCTCTTTGATGACCTTGACCTTGCGAACCAAACAGCGGTCTGGTGCGTTGACCTCAATGAGATGCGTTTTGCAGATACCGGCCTCTTCAACCAACTTGAACCAGTGCGCTGTGGTTCTGGTGAGGGATTCGCCCTTCCGAGGAATCAACGAGGGGATGATTTGGTCAAAGACCGAAATTTGATTGGTGAATCTGAATTCGTAGGTATCCGGGTCGTCGGTCGACCACACTTGCTTCACTTTGCCTTGATAGAGCATTTCTCCCATGGTCGTGAACCTTTGAAATCAGCCTTTGAACATTTCACATCACCCAGATGGGCGATTCAAAGGAAGCCCAAGGCATCTTCAATCCGATTGAGTTCTGGTCCCGTGGTTTGTGTTCCACTGATGGCGCCCGTGTTGGATGCACAAACGCCTGCCCCAACATAGGGCGAACCGAAAGAGACGGTCCCGACCATGGGTTTGACACCCAGCACTTCCTCGATGAGCATGGCTTCGTCGGGCGTGACATCAGGGTGAAGCAACACACCTTGGTCGTTAGCCACAGCCAAACTTCCAACAACATCTTGTCCGGCCACTGTGGTGGAGGCGACATCAACTGCCAACACCTCAGCGAGAATTTCCAGGCCTTCATGTGGAATGCTCGGTGAAGCGATGGCCCCTTGCTCATTGACGACAAGGAGGTTTCCAGCAGTGTTCACACCGCCTTCCATGACGACGACATCGCCGTAGGCTGTCAATTGGTCAATATCGCCCTCGGTGGCAATATCTGCTACGGCAATGCCACGGCTGTTGCCGCAGACCAAGGCACCAACCAGGCTTGAGCCACCGATGGTCATGGGGTGGAGTTCCAAGCCAAGGCAAGTTTCGAGGATTTCAACGGTTGGTGCGGGCAATTCTGGAGGATGAAAGAGGACACCGCCGACACTGGCAAGATGGATGCCGGCTTGGTCGCTTCCAAAAATGTCGACCGTGTCTATTGGCATGTGCTCATCCCGACCTTTTCGTGCGAGTTCTAAAACGTGGTGTTTGGTGATTTGCCAGAACGCAAAAAAGGCCGGCCTCCAAAGGAGGTCCGGCCTTAAGCGCCCTTGCGGGTCGAGGAACCCGAGGTGAAAAGAGAGGGGCACAGTGACTTCCTTTCCCGTGGACTCTCGTACCACAGTAATGGGAGAGACGCAGAAGGGCTTGACTTCTGGGTTCGGAATGG
>JAYYBT010000029.1:0-26199 GCA_036162675.1 Thermoplasmatota archaeon | reverse complement strand
GGGTTGCTTTGGCCCGGGCTCGTCGAGTGATGTCGAGGTAGGCGTTGACTCGTTCAGGCGTGAGGGTGTGTAACTCCTCGCTCATTCGCCGCCCTCCTTCTGTCGCTTCAACAAACGTCGAGCATCCTCTGACCTGCCAAGGGCTTCATAGAGTTCAATCGCCAACGATAACTTACCCATGTCCTCGGCTTCTTGGGCTCGCAAGAACATCTGACGACGTTCCTCCCAATTGCGAGCCATGGCCGCCTCTGCTGCCGCCTTGTAGCGCCCCTCGCGCTCGGCATCAGCGAGGTGGGGTGCTGTCCATCGACGCACCAAACCGTCTCTCGTCGCCGTTGCCATCGCATCGGGGGTGCACAAAACGAGCAAATCACCGAGGTTCATGCCTTGAGTAATCGGTTTCTCCTCCTCGCCCTCGGCTGGTTCGGTCATGGAAAGAAGGTGTCCTTCAATGCCCAAGACCCACCAACCATCACCGGTCCTGACGGCACTCATCGGTTCAACACTGTCGTATTCCAAGCGGTTGATGGCGTCCCAACCGAATGGATGAGGGATACCTTCCCAAAGTCCACCATCGCTGCTCTGCAAGAGCAAACGTCCATCGGTGAGCGAAGAGCACCAGCTCCAGGAACGCTCCTCAAGCCGACGCTTGCGGTCGTCGCCCGTCAATCGGCCGCACCACAGGTGGCCTTCTGGGTCCTGCCATAGCAAGTGTTCTCGGTCAAGCCATCCAACCAGCCTGCGAACAGGCCCGCTTTCAACGCGGCGAATACCTCGCCCGTGCTGTGAAAAGAGGTGAATCTCGCCACGTCGCCCAGCCAAGGCCCAACCGCCACCCGGCCGAGGGCGGAGGTCGCTGAAACCACCTGGAGCACTGCGTCCCTCGTTCACCATGGAACCATCGCTGGTGTTGAGCAAGAAGAAGCCGTGAGCAGCCAGCATGCCGATGGTCCCTTGAGAAGCACATGCAGCATGAACCTTGAACGGCACATCCACGGCCCACCTGGTCGAACCGTCCGCCTCGAGAAGTTGCAAACGAAGGCCCGAACTGACCAGCAGCCCACCCTCAACAGCAGCCAAGGCGGCGATGCGCCCTTCGGCCTGCCATGACCACGCCACGTTCCACGTCATTGCGCATCACCTGCCTTGAGGGCCCCCCATGCAATTAATTGGGCACGAGCCGCTTGAGTGAGTGAAAACTTACGAGAGCGCCCGACCTGTCTTGCCTGGAGAATACCGTTCTTCAGCAAACGGTTGCTGATTTGGGAAAGTCGGGCCCGCTTGACACCCAGATGTTCAAGCATGGAAGCGTCCGAAGGCGAATAGTCCCGCTCTTGAGCGATGGCCACCACGTAGCCCTCGGAAGGGTTCAACGAACCCAGCGCCTGGGGATTGAGACCGTGAACAACCTTTGGCCCGACCCGTTGTTGAAATCGCTCTTGAAAGAACGCAAGCAACGATTCATGGGCTGAAGCAGGTGCCGAGGATTGCATCAAAGCCATCATCGCTTGAAGCGTCTCGAGAACATGAGAATCCGTCAAACCCCCAACCTCGGAGGGAGGAGGTGTTGGTTCATCAACGATATCGGCTTCAGAAGGTAAATCGTCCAGGAATGGCGTTTCTGCCAAGCCGACTTCATCGTGGAGGAGGACGGCCGATTCCTCTTCTGGAACGGGTTCCGCAGGCGTTTGAGGCAGGAGAGAACCGTTCACCCAGTACTCGTTGCCGTCGAAAGCAGCCACCAATTCCTGTTGATCTTTATCGCTTTTTGCTGTCAAATCTTTCACGCCGATGTTGGCATCCTTTCCGCGCTGTGCAAGGCCTTTGAACATCCCTGAAAGTTGCGTGGTCGAGCGAGCAGCGACGGCATCGGCATCGATGATGGGGGGATTGAACGGGCTTTCTTGGAGCGGTTCATCTTGGTCTTTTTCTTCATCCAACCAACCAATGTCCAGCTCAAAATTGAGGTCGGGTAGGTCTGCGTCTGAAGTGGCGTGCACATTTCCCTGCGTAGTCTCCGCTGAAGCCTGTGAAGGCTGAAGGGGTGGTCGCTGGGTCCAAGGCATGGATGCATCGATAACATCAGAGGGTGGCTCGGTTGGGGCGGATGATGCTGCATGCGTATGGGGGATGGTTTCCATGGGTGCTTCGGTTGGTGTTTCAGCTGGTGAATCAGCCTCTGCACCTTGAGATTCCTCTGTTGAAACGCTGTCCTCCATGAGTTGATACAGCGCATCGGGTTCATCCCTCGGGAAAATTTTCGCCGATGTGTCCACGTATTGGACCGGCAGACCCTCTGGATTCTGCATGCGGATGCCATCCACCGCATCTCGGAGTTTGGTGATGACTTGGGCGGGGAAACCGTCGCATTCCTCGAGAATCGTGCTTGCGTCGTGCATCGAAAATTCACTGTCCATCACGCCCACAGAGGCCAATCGTTGACGAACCAAGGAAAGCACATCGTGCGCACTGAACGGCGAGAGACGTTGGACTTCAAACCCTTCAATGACCGTTTGAGGAAGATGATGGCGTTCTTTGATGTCGCAAACGAGCACCAGAAGCGCATTCAGGCGCTCCAGCGAGGAGTGAGCATCCCGAAGGGCGACCTCCAAGACGGAAAGGTCGCTGGCGGGCACATCGATGACGATCATAGGGAGCTTGTTGGGATGACTGTACATCTCGTTGACCAGGTCGTTGACCAGTTCGGTTCGATTGATGGGCGGCTCGCCGCCAATCATTTGGCGGTAACACATGCTCAAGAGGGCCGTGGCAGGCGTTTGGGCCGGAAGGTGGTCGATGGTGGCCGAAGCCCCTGCATAGGGCATCAAGCAGCGAGCAAGCGACGTTCGGCCCGAGCCGAGGGGACCGAGCAACATGACTTTTCGAGCAGTACCGAGTTGAAGATAGGTCTTCAGTCGGGTAAAGACCTCCGTTCTTCCGACGAGTTTCCCCGATTCTCCTGATTCAAGAGGGCGGATGGAAAACGGGTTCACGTTCAATGAGGGTAGGCCGTAAGCGTACGTTTCTCGAACCATGCCAACCAAACGAACTTCTGGTATATCATGTTTCAGCGAATCCACGGAAGCACGGGACTCGTTACGAGGCGTTAACACGAAAGCCAAGTGGATAATTTCGTCCATATTAACAGCGCATTAACGCATAATTAACGCGTTAACCGAAGCGTTAATCCCGTTAACAAAGGCAGAGATTGGACACCTTCACAGCGATTGATTCAAGGAACGCAGCCTCCACCGTTAGCACGGGAAGCACCATGCCGGTCGAGAACAGTCGGGTCAAAGGATTGTACAAATTGAGCGTGGATGAGCGTCGAAAACTCGTGGCACAGGCCGCCAACCTCAGTGAAGAGCACATTTCCGCCCTCTCACAGCATGGAGAATTGGACGAAACGGCTGCTGACCGCATGATTGAGAACGTCATTGGAACCATGTCCCTGCCAGTTGGCGTGGCCACCAACTTCGTGATTGACGGCAAACACTACCTCATCCCGTTCTGCCTTGAGGAATCAAGTGTTGTCGCCGCTGCCTCCAACATGGCAAAACGGTGCCTGGCTCACGGCGGGTTCACCACACAGAACGACGATCCCATCATGATTGGGCAGATTCAGCTGCTGGATATCGGGGACATCAACACCGCAGAACAGGCTATTCTTGAGAATAAGGAGGATTTGATGGCCTTTTGCAACGATGTTCCCTCGCGAATGATCGCCCTTGGAGGAGGTTGCAAGGACATTGAACTTCGCCGACTGACCACACCCCTTGGCACGATGCTGGTGGCCCACCTGCTGGTTGACTGCCGGGACGCCATGGGCGCCAACGCCGTGAACACCATGGCCGAGCGTGTGGCTCCTCGCTTGGAAGCCCTCTCAGGCGGAAGAGCCCACCTGCGCATCCTCTCCAACCTTGCAGGGCATCGTTTAGCACGTGTTCGAGCCATGTTCTCTCCCGAAGAGATGTCCTCTGACGGCACGAAGGAAGACGGAGATGCGGTCATTCAAGGCATCCTTGAGGCCCATGCCTTTGCCGTTGAAGACCCGTACCGGGCCACGACACACAACAAGGGCGTCATGAACGCCATCAGCAGCGTTGCTCTTGCCTGTGGCCAGGATTGGCGAGCAATTGAGGCTGGTTGCCACGCATGGACCACCATGGCCGATGGGCGCTACACGTCAATGTCTTCGTGGGAATGCGATGACGACGGGAACTTGGTCGGTTCCATGGACCTCCCGATGGCCGTGGGCATCGTTGGTGGCGCCTCCAAAGTCCATCCTGCAGCCAAGGCAAACCTTGCCATCTTGGGCGTCGAAACGGCTCAGGAACTCGCCGGTATCATCCTCTGTGCTGGACTTGCACAGAACCTGGGGGCTTTGCGAGCGCTCTCAACCAAAGGCATTCAAGCCGGCCACATGAAACTGCACGCCAAGAACATGGCCGTCAGCGCTGGCGCCGTTGGTGAAGAAGTGGACGTGTTAGCGGCTCGTCTTCAAGCCCACGAAGGCCACCGCACACAAAGCCTGGTCGAGACGTGGCTTGAAGAGATGAGGAAGGCTTGATTTCACTCTTCTTCATCCACGGAAGAGGTTGCCATTTCTTGAACAGGAAGAGAGGATTGGACCGTTCCCGTGCCGTCGGATTCTTCTCGAAGGATTTCTTTTCGGTCGCCCAGCTCATCCAAGAGACCGCTGGATTGAACTTGTTCTCTGAACCACGCCTTGACCTTCTTTCGTTCGGTGTGCGGGCAGCCAAAGGCTTCGGAGAAGCGACGGGTGGTGGCTAATCGGCGGGTGTTGCCGTCTTTACGACGGTCAATCATCCCGTGTTGGGCCAGTTCACGAACATAATCGTACGCCTTTTGCCCTAACAATTCCACAAGACGGGATTGCGGCATGGGCTGATGATAGGCAATGAGAGCAGCTGCTTTGAGCAATTTTGGAGGCATGTCGGTCTTGGTCTCACGAGGCAGGTGGTCGGCGATGGTTGGCTTCACCTCGAGGGCCCATCGGTCGCCAACCTCGGCGAGTTGAAGGGCGCCACCTTTCCTTCGCTTGAGCGTGGCCTGCAGCGAGCCCAGGCAATCCAACATCTCGTCTTCGTCGTAGCCCAACGCCGTGGAGAGTTCCTCCACGGACATGGATTTGCCTGAACTGAACAGGGTGGCTTCAATCAGGGATTCCAACGGTAATTCTGCCATCTTCTTCCCCCCTCATTCCACCAACCAATCGTGCTCATCAAGCATGCTCTCAGTGGACGTATTGATCTCCACCTCAGCCGCTTCGGCCGCTTCAGCGGCTTCGGCTGGTGATTCGCTCGCTTCCTTGGCTGCTTTGGCCTCCAATTTGGCTTGGCGACGGGCTGCACGCTCCTCGGCCAGTCGGGCTCGCTCTGCGATGGCTTCCATCCGATGTTCAGAGCCCGTCGTCTCCCCGTCCAAGGCTTCGGCGTCCTCTGCCATCAGGGCCTCAACCGCATCCAACACGTCTTCAAATGACGACAGTTGGGGCCAGAGGTCTTCGATCATGATGTTTTCAACGGCCTCGCCCTCTTGTGAAATACTGGCCATCCGCCGATGGGTCAGGAATAAACCGGCGATGAACGAGGCGACAAAGGCTTCACTTTGTGGGTCATCGAGGGCTTCGCCAAAAGTGGCTTTGAGCACGGGCTTGAGTTTGGCAATGACATCGACCAGTGGAACGGTGGCAGAACCGGCTTCAGCACACGTTGACTTGAGAGCCACCCAACAGCGTTCAATGTCCCCTTCGAGGTCTTCGTTGTGCATGCGACCACCGACGTTATCGAGGTATTCGCTCAACTCCTTTTCGTGCTCCAAGCGATTGATTTCTCGTTGTTTGAGCGCCTCAGCATCATCCGCTGCGTCCTTGAACGCCGAGAGCAATTCAGCCAAGGTCACCGGTCGGCCTTCGTCCCGACGGACGCGTTCATCAAACAACGTCGACAGAACATCATCTGCTTCACCATCCAAAACGGACTGGGTGAAAAAGAAGGCTTCGTCATCGTAATCGCTCTCCCATCCAAAGGCCCCGTCATCTTCCCAGACCTCCTCTTCAACCGGCTGGATTTTGTCAAAAAGGACAGCCGATTGGTGGTGAAGAACTTCCCAAGAAAGACGAATCAGTCGGCCGCAGGCAGGCAAATCGAGGTTTTCACCTTCTTTCACTCGCTTTGCGAACACGTTCAAAAACGCAGAGAGGTCAACATCCCACGGGTTGAATTCCTCCTCTCGGACCAGGGACAGAACCCACGCCACTGAACGGTCGAACGGGTCGTGTAAACTCTGGTGTTCGGCCTCTTCGGTAGCGGCGATGGCCGCGATTCGCTGGCCAAACTCAACGGCATCCTCTCGCTCCTCACCCTGTCCGAGGAGTTGGTCGATGACCTCCTGCTGGAGGAACCACCGGTCGAGCATGCTCTGTTGTTCTGCCATGAAATCACCTCACTGTTCTTCAGATTCGACCGTTGCCTCGGTGACTTCGCTCGTTTCGGCCTCATGCGCCTCTTCTTCGGCGATCTTGGAAGCCACTTCTGCTCGCTCATGGATGTCTTCGGTCAATTCTTGCGTTCGCTCCATCAAACCACCCAACGAGGCTTCTTCGGGCGTTGCCTCAGTAGTTTCGTCATCGTGCATGTGAGCCAGCAAACCTCCCAAACTCTTCGGTACGGCAAGCGGGTCAGGAACCGATGGCATGTCTTCGGCGGCTGCAACGGCGTCCATGATACGGGACTCGTTCTTCGCTGCGTCCTTCTGAGCTTCTTTGAGCGCCGCCTCGCCCAAAGCAATGGCTCGCTCCCTGTCAAAGTCAAGGATGCGTCGACTGCAACCATCGCCGCCGTGGGTGATGCCAATGTGGTGGTCGGCAAGTTTGAGGGACACCTTTCGCAAGGTGACCATGATGAATTGCGCCCGCTTGCTGCGATTACGGCACATCTTCGCAATGCGCTCGGCGTTGTAGGCGTCCAAGTTTTGGTCAACTTCGTCAAAGTAGTAGAACGGGCTTGGGTCGTAATCTTGAATGGCAAAAATCAGGGCGAGAGCGGCCATGGATTGCTCTCCGCCAGAGAGCTGCTGACGGCTGACCTTCGAGGATTTTCCACGAGGTTGGGCCCACAATTCCAAACCGCCCTTGAACGGCTCATCCGGGTTTTCGAGGAAGAGTTCGCCTCGTCCTCCATCGGACAACTCGTGGTAGGATTTCTTGAAGTTCTCGTTGACCTTTTCCAACACGTTGAGTAAACGCTCCTTTCGCTGGGATTCAAGTTGTTCAGTGACCTCGATGAGGTGCTTGCGGCGTGCTTGCAGGGTGGCGAATTCATCCTTCATCAAGTCCAAGCGGGCCTGGCACTCGTCGTACTGTTCAATCGCCATCATGTTGACGTTTCCGAAGTTCTCCATCTTGCGCTGCAGGCCACGGAGTTGTCGCTCCAACTCGCCTACATTCTTGAGGTCCTCTGGCAAATCCTCCAACGAAAGGTCGGCTTCAATCAGTTCCTGCGCCATCAACTGGACTTCGGCTTCTTTCTCGCTGATGGTGCGCATCAACTCTTCTGCCAAGCGGCGATGATTCTGTGCCTGATTGAGGCGTTCCTCGTTTCGAACACGAAGCGTTGCCCGCTGGTCGGTCAATTCCTGTCGCTCCTGTTCAAGACCTTGATTTTCTTCTAAATAGACGGCTTGCTCGTCCTTCTTGGCTTTCAACGCCACCCTGTCGGTGGCCAACGTCGCCTCAAGCTCGTCAACCCTGACCATTCTGGCCTCTTTGTTTTCATGGAGCGTGGTCAACCGCTGCTGGGTCTCGTCGACTCTGCGCTGAAGCACCGTTTGATGGCTTGCACCACTGGCAATAATCTCCTCGGCCTTCTCTTTCTTGCCCGTGGCCTCAACGCGCAGGAGATTTGCGGCGTGCATGCGCTCACGGAGATGTTCGGGGCTTGCATCCTCGAGAGCGGCCTTCGCCGTTTCATGTGCTTCCTTTGAGGAACCAAGTGTACGGTCGGCGGCATCGAGTGCACGAATCGCATCTTGTGCGCTGAGGCGAACCTCGTCCAACTTCTCTTCCAAACCAGCGACAACCTCCATCGCTTTCTTGTGAGCGAGGCCGACTTGCTTCTTTTCGGCTTTGAGTTCACGCAACTCGGCCGCATGTGAATCATCGACCATGGCGTTGATTTTGTTTCGAATGTTTTGTTGATTGGTGCGAGCCTCACGAAGTGCACCGGTGACGGTGGCCTCCATGAGATGGTATTTCTCAACTTCAGCGGTGAATTTCTCAACTTCACTGGCGCCCTGAATTCGGCCACCAAAAGCGATGCTCATCTTGCGCTTAGCACCACCGACCATCGCACCGCCGGCTTCGATGACGTCCCCTCGAAGCGTGACAAATCGAGTACCGCCCATGTACTGTCGGGCGATGCTCAGGTTCTCAACGATGAGCGTGTTCCGGAGAACAAAGCGAACGGCGACGTCGATGCGGGGGTCGTAGTCCATCATTTCGTGGGCGAAGCCGAGAACGCCGTCCTTTCGGGCCGTCATGACCGTTTTTCCACCAGCACGAGAACTGGCGAGTTTGTTGAGTGGGAGGAAGGTGGCTCGACCTGCGCGGTTTTCGGCCAACCATCGAATGGCGTTGGCGGCGTCCTGGTCCGTTTCCACGACCACCGAGGCCATGCCTGCGCCGATGGCGGTGGCCAACGCCACCTCGTGGGAACTGTCCTTGGGCGCACAGAGTTCGGCCACGGTTCCAATGATGCCCTTCAATTGCTGGTTGTCTCGGGCGGCGATGACGGCGCTGGCACCGCCTGCAAGTCCTTTTGCGCCGGATTTCTGCTCCATCTCAGCCTTAGCAAGGGAGAGGGCACGTTCGGCTTCGCGCAATTTGATTTCAATGCGCGTGCGGTCTTCGGCGAGTTGAGACTCGGCCCGTTGAGCCTCCGTCAATTGACGAGCGAGGGCTTCACGGTCGTACTCAGGGGCCTCCTCGGCCATCTCTTGCAAGCGGATATCCAACTCGCCGAGTGCCAGACGAATCTCCTCTCCCTCCTGCTGTGCTTTGGCCAATTGGTCGCCGACCAAATCGGCCTCAACCGCAAGCTTGTCAACCTCTGTTTGCGCCTCTTGGCGGTGCTGTTCGTGCGTTTCTACGAGTTGTTCTGCGGTTGCCAACGCCTCGGTCAGATGCTGATTTTTTTCACCGGCGGTGGCCAATGCTTCTCGGATGCGTTGCTCTTCATCCTGAGCCTCCTTGAGTTCATTGAGCGCATCCGCAAGTGCTTGGTTTGCTGTTTGCAGACTGGTGATGAAGGCCTCAAGCTCGGCGTTTGCTTCGTTGAGTTGTTCGTTCACAGTCAGCGTTTCTTCCTCTTCTTCCTCTTCTTCCCGAGCCGCTTCTTGCAGGCGGTCGTTGTTGAGTTCGATGGCGACCTGGAGGGCTTGAATCGCCTGACCGAGTTCGGATGTTTCTCCTCCGGTGAGGAGGTTGATTTCCTTTTGAATTTCAGCAATTTTGTCGTCGAGCTCCAAGAGGGTCTTCTCCGTAGCCTTGTGGTCATCCAACAGGTCTTGGCTTTCGTCAAGGTATTTTTGGCGCTGCTCAATGTGGAACTTCAACTCGTTCTTCATCGTGGCGTAGCGAGATTGGAGGAGCATGGCGTTGGTCATCTGAATGGCGTCGCTGACCTCTTTGGCCTTTTGAGCGACATGGCGCTCTTTGGCGAGGGTTGAAAGTCGTTCAAGTTGTTCTTTTTCGAGCAAACCGATCCGGTCAAGATAATTCTCGACCATCTCTTTTTGCTTGTTGGCCTTGCGGATTTCATCGTCGTAGGAGGTGACGCCAGCAACGTTGTCCAACACTTTGCGGCGTTCGTTTGCTGTCATTTTCGCAAGGCTCGTAACATCACCCTGAAGCACGATGTTGTAGCCATCTGGTCGTGCATTGGCCGCCCCGAGAAGACGGTGGAACACCTTCTGCGTGCTGTCTTCACCGTTGAGTTTGTACGTGGTTACGGGGTTGTTGGAAGCGGTCAAGCGGATGCTTCGGGACATGCGAATCTCTTCCTTATCCAATGGAAGACGCCGGCGTCCGTTGCTCATGACCGGGTTAGCAAACACAAGTGTCACCGAACATTCACGGGCGGGTTTGGAATTCTTTCCACCGTTGAAGATGAGGTCGGTGGAATTTTGAGCACGAATCACCCGATTTGATTTGGGCCCAAGAACGAACTGTATCGCATCACCACAGTTCGATTTACCAGAGCCGTTTGGCCCGGTAATCGCGGTAAATCCGCGGTCCAATGGAACGGTTACTTCGCCCTTGAACGATTTGAAATTTAGCACTTCAAGTGATTTTAGGTACATCCCTATCCCTCATGCAATGGAAGTTTCCTTCCACTACTTTCTCGGCACCGGCGCTTTACAGGATTTAAACAATACCCAAAACAACGGCTCAGTGCATCGGTTTTTGACGGTGAGTTTGCAGCGCCGAAGCAGGGTCAAAACACACCGTTGTGGTTGCACTTCTTACAGCCCGCTCCCTGACAATACGGGCACGTTGCCATGACCAACAACTTGCTGCGGCGGCGACTCATGGCGAGGTCCTTGTCCGATTGGAGGAAGCGAGAGCGTTCAACGCGCTCCATGGTCCGCTTATCGTGCTTTTCAGCGTTGAAGAACGAAGAACGAAACACGCCGGCTTTCTCCCGACGACGCTCAAGTTTGTCCCGCGTTTGTGCGACCGCTTCGGCCTCCCAGTATTTTGGTCCACGAATCATGATGACACCGAGAACAGCGAACATGATCTGAACAACCCATGGCTGCACGGGGAAGGGAAACAGCGTGGCCAAACCCTCGGAACTTGCGGAGGTGGGCAGCAATGAAAATCGGTCGAGGACGGCGAGTGAACAAAGAACGGAGCCCATGATGAAGCCCAACTTTCGAAGTCGGCGAGCCCACCCCTTATTTTGCGGAAGTTCAAACCCATAAACAAACAGAAAGAGACCCTCCATGAGCATGAGCACGTCGGCTCCAGACCATTGGCCAACCTCACCAAGACAGTACGACGTTCCCGTTTCTCTGAGCTCTTCTTCCACCAGATCAAACGTACAACTCGGTTCGAACATCAAGAACGCATCCAGTTTGTACCCCTCTGCTCCGTCAATAACCTGCGGAGCAACACTCCCAAACTGGACGTTGACGACGACGAATACCATCATCAAGAGGCCAAACAGCGTGAGTATTTTCCTTAGCGGAAGACGGAACACGCTTGCACCTCGTTCTTTCCAACCCTCGCTCATTCATAGTGATTCCGAGAAGCATGTCGTGGGAACACGCCATCACGGTCAAGAAGGTGGAAGCAGAGGACAAAACACAGGAGGGGAGTCGTTGGCTCACATCGCCATCATTGGAAGCGGTATTGCGGGGTTGTTTGCAGCCTCAAAATTGGCTGAAGCAGGCCACAAGGTTTCTGTCATCACCAAACAGCGCCCCAAGGATTCCTCCACCAATTGGGCCCAGGGTGGTATCGCTGCCATCTTGGACAAAACCAACCAGGAAGGCATGGAAGCTCACGTTCAAGACACGCTTCGCTCGGGCGATGGAGCGTGCGACGAAGCGGTGGTTCGTTCGATCATCAGCGAAGCCGGCGACCGAATTCGGGATTTAATTCGCATCGGTGTTGAATTTGAGAAAACGACCGATGGGACCTATTCCTTCATCCGAGAAGGCGGCCATTCAACCAAGCGAATCCTCCACGCCAAAGATGCGACTGGGAAAGAGATTGAGCGTGCTTTGACCGCTTTTGCCAGCCAACATCCCAACATCACCCTCAAGCCCAATACGCTGGCCATTGATTTGATTCAGCGCCAGCATGGCCAGGCAGCGATGGGCGTTGCTGGCGTCTGGTGTTTGGACCAAGTAACGCACGAGGTGGTGAACATCGAAGCCGACGCCATCGTGCTGGCCACGGGGGGCGTTGGGCGTCTTTGGAAAGAGACCACCAATCCTGATGTCGCCACAGGAGACGGTTTAGCAATGGCCTATAGAACAGGTGCTAGCGTTGACCATCTCGCCTTCATCCAGTTCCATCCAACCGCACTTGCCACCGACACGGAACGACCGTTTTTGATTTCCGAAGCCGTACGGGGCGTCGGTGCTGTCTTGCTTGACCAAGAGGGGCTCTCGCATTGGAACAGAGCCGTGGAAGAGGCACAAACCAAAGGCGAGGAAAAGCCAGCCCCTGATTCGTATTCGTTCACGCTCAAGTACACGCCCGAGGGTTCCATGGCCACCCGAGACATCGTCGCACGGGCCATTGACCAGCAAATGAAGAAACACGGCACGACCCATGTCTACCTCATCACGTCCCACTTGGATGAGGGACTGGATGAAAAATTCCCGACCATCGCTCGACGCTTGGCAAAGGAGGGATTGAAACTTGGCGTTGACCCCATTCCGGTGGTTCCCGCTGCCCACTACATGGTGGGTGGAATCCGAGTTGACGAGATTGGACGAGCTTTCGTCCGTGACCAAGGCGTTGTGATGCCCCATCTCTACGCCATCGGCGAGGTCGCAAGCACAGGCATGCACGGTGCCAATCGACTGGCCTCAAACAGCCTCCTCGAAGCGGTGGTTTTCGCCGAACGCGTGGCTCAGCACCTCATTGAGAACCCACCCCCACCCTATGTTGGAAAACACCCCTCGTGGCGGGCTGATGGCCTGGGTGCTTTGAAGGAACATGCCCCCATCATCAACGACCGGACCAGTTTGGTAAGAACCATGTCAGAAGAAGTCGGCATCGTCCGCTCCAATCAACGCTTGAAGCGGGCAAAGCGACGCTTGGACCTCTTGCACAAGGAGGTGGACATGATGTGGAAAGCCTCCCTGCCAACCAGGGAAATCGTTGAACTGCGGAACCTTTGCTTAATTGGACAACTGGTGGTTGAGGACGCACTTGGACAAACGGAAAACAGAGGCCTCCACTACAATGTGGACTTGCTCAAGGATGACAAGCCCGAACCAAGGAAGCCAGCATCTGATTGATGGGCGCAGCCAATCCGTGGTGCTCAGCTCGTTCAACCACGGCTTGGTTCAGGGCTTCAATTTCGGTCCGACGGCCGGCCTTCACATCCTGAAGCATGCTGCACGTGTTTTCTCGGGTTTGTTCGAGAACAGTCCTGAGGCGCTGTTCAAACTCATGCTCATCGGGAACATCGACTCGTTCCATTATCGCAACCGCCGATGCCTCCCGGTAGACCATCATGCAGGTGGCAAACAAGTCGGGTTCAAGCAATTCGCCGTTCTTCAAGCCCCCCAGTGCAGCCAGCGGGTTGATCGCTACATTGAGCATGACCTTGTTCCAAATCAAGGCGGTTGGGTCGGACTCCACAACAGCGTTCAATTGAGCATCGTTGAGCAAGTCGACGACCTTTGCGACCTGTGCGGGGGAGGGGCCGAGCGGTGTCGTGGCGAGGGAGAGGGCTCCAAAACCGGCCCATCGCGTGGGCCCATCCGCCTGCATGAAGGCCCCGTGCGTGGTGCTCGCTGCAAGCACCCGTTCGGGACCCAGTGTCCGGGCTAAGGTCTCGACATGGCCCAGTCCATTGGAAAGCGCAAAGGCAATGCCGTCGGACTTGAGAAAGGCCGATGCTTGTTGAGCCATATGAGCCACGTCATAGGATTTACAAGCCAATATAACGAGGTCTGAGCCCTGATTTAATGCGACGTCATGCGGAAGTTCTTCGCATGAAAATAGAAATCGTTCAGCCTCAAAATTGAGGTCGTTATGACCTTCAATTCGCAGCCCTTCAAGCATGTGTTTGGCTCCACGTTCTCCTCGAACATGAAGATGGACTTCTGCAGCGGTTGTGGCCAGACTTGAGGCGACGATGCTACCGATGGAACCTACGCCCAAGACGGATACACGCACCTCATCACCTCACTGATAACTCGAAAGATGCAGGACAACCGTTCCTGCCTCATAGGTCAGCCACATGGTGGCAAGGGGTGCGTTGGGTGGCGTCAGTGTGAACGAGGTGTCGCCAGGAGCCAACGGTTGGCCGTCCCAATCATGACCCCAATCCTCACCAAAACTGCCACCGCGGTCGAGTCGGAAAGGAATAGAAGCGTTGGTTGGGTTGTGCAATGTGAAATTCGTCATTCCACTGTTGAGGACGGTCCCGTTGGTGGAAAGGGCCCAAGGCGTGGTCCAAAACCGGGAGGTGGAATTCATCCACGAGACCATCAATTCTGGACCCTCTACAACCTCAAAGGAGAGGTCAGGATAAGGGTTGAACGCATCCCTGCAAAGGGAAATGTTCGCCCCATCGGGCATCAAAACGGTCAAATTTTGCGTGGCTTGAACCGAAGGAAGTTTGGCGGATGACCGCAGGTTCATGTCCCATATCCACGGGCCGGATTCAGGTCGAATCGGTGTGTTGAGGCTGGCATTGAGTGGACAATGCTCGCTGTCCATCAACAAATGACCCTCGCCATCAAACAAAGCACCCCATCCGGTGACCTCCTCCGACGTGATGTGCCAGCCTTCCACAGGCACGTGGGCGACCAGCGGTCGTCGCTCAGGCAGTGAAGGAGCGAAGGTGTGGTTGTTGAGGTGGAGAATGGCCATCGAGGGGTCAAACACCAAGGGGTCAAGGCCGGACAGGCAAAATTGCGAAGGAACTTCAGTCAAGTTGACCTCCATTCCCGAGGCACCTGAGACACTCACCAATGATGTCTGGAGCCCGTCCAGCGAAGAGGCCCCCGTGCTGATGTTGAGCGAGGTGGAATTCATCAAATTCCCATCCAAATCGATGCACCGATGGACATAGGCGCCTGCTGGGACGTCGTACCATGCAGAGGAAGGAACGACCTCAAGCGAGGGACGAACCTGCACTGGAATGGCTTCGTGGTCTCCGTTGATGGCCACAACATAACTGAGGTTGGCCATCGTCGGTTGGTTGGTGCCGGTCCAGGTCAAGTTCATCCAGAAAAACGCTGTTCGCTTCGGAAGAAGGTCCGAACCGCACCCCTGTCCATCGATGGCGTATGCGTCTTCGCCGTCGCAGTCCCATGAAATGCTCCATCCCTCGCCGGGATGTTCAAGATAGGCAGAGACGGCAAACGGTTTCATCAAGGCCGAGGGATTGACCACACGAACCTCCGTGGTTGAAAGCCAGGTGCCGTCCTCTTGGAGCACCGCTGCTTCTGGAGCGATCAACTGGTGAGTCAAGGGGTCGTCCCATCCCGTTTCATGAATCACGGGTTGGCCGGCTGGGAGAAGGAGCACGAACACCAAGAGAAGAAGCAAGCCCATCCGACTGTGTTCTGTTTCGCTCAAGCCTGTGGTCTCGTCGAGAATGAGGGGTATGCGGAGGTCGTTGCCGAAGAAAAACAACAGTGGCAGCAGCAAGGCAAACACGAGGAACCAAAGAGAGAACTGCTCAAACACGCCAAAGACATAGGCGGTGAACAAACCGAGCACGAGAATGAGACTTTGGGTGCTTGAGCTGCGGGCATCGAGCAAACCCATCCGGGCGATGAGAAGACGACCGCCAGGGAAGGTGGGCACCGGCAGAAGTGAAATCCAAGCAAAGAGCATCAACATGCCACCGACGTGAACCCATGGGTGGGCCCACAGGATACGGACAAAGGCGTCGTCATGGCTGAACGCCTCAGCGAGTATCGAAAGGAACAGAGGAGGCGAAGAGACCAATGGCATCGTCATGGAAACCAAGTATTCCGGCGTCATGGAAAGTCCTGCGAACATCAGAACTGCACCGGCCCCGCCCAGAACTAGCGGTACGCTCAACGCCGTGTACCCCAGCGATGCTCTGTTTGGCCAAGGGCGAGCATCCATCCTCGGCATGGTTGGAAGAAGCAGAATGCCAAACGGCCAAACCAACCACGACGAGGGGAAAAGGCCGAGGGCATACAAGGCGATGGTGAAATCCGGAACCGGCAGAATGTGGCCGCTGCGTACGCCAAAACGCGCGGCTATGCGGCGCTGGATGGTCGATGCGACAAAAATGACCAGTATAACGGGCAGCGTATATCCAATGAGGGCATCGACGAAGGAAGAGGAATGAAACCACCCCTCGGCTGGACGTGCACCTGCCATCCAAAGGTCACCTGCGAGGGTGAGGGTGAGGAAGGAGAGCACCCAAAACAGGACGATGGTGTTGACTCGTGGGAATTGGCGCTCAGGGGCCGGGAAAACCGTTACAACCCAATCCTCGTCCTTCGTCAGTTTTGCCATCCAGCCCAACCGGTCGAGGTGAGCGTTGAGAGCCATCAAATCGCCATGAACATCATCCTCACGAGGCGCAACAAACCAGGAGGGCCACCGGCCGCCGTTTTTTCGCAGGACGGTGAAGTAGGACTGCAAGGTAGAGCCGAGCAGTTCGTGTTGCGTCCAGGCGTTCTTGTGGTGGGGCAAACCGGTGGGGGTTGCTGACGAATCTTCGCTCATGGTCAACCCCCCTTGTCATCGTGGTGTGGGCCCTCCTCCATGAATCCCTCGTTAGGGGGTGGAGAAAGAATCACTTGTTCTTGAATCGCTTAAGACGGAAGGTTTCCTCACGTTCCATCTCTTCGAGGCGGAGTTGAATGAAGACCTTGGCCTCTTCAAGTTCCGGGATGACCTTGAACTCGAGAGCGTTTACACGGCGCTTGGTGGCTTCAATTTCAGCCAGCAGGCGCTTGAGCGTGGCTTCCATTTCCGATGCCTTGACAATCTTCTCGATGAGTTCGCTGAAGGAGTCGCTGGCTTCGTCAATGTAAGGCGATGAACCGATGAAACCGATGCCTCGTTCAGCAAACGTGGACTTGAGGTTGGTTCCACTCACGCTTGGAACGACCACGCCCATGATGTTGCGGCGTTCAACCTCAACCTCGGGGTGAGCCGAGTTGGCGATGGCGGCAGCACGCACGGCCAAACCGCCTTCAATGGCGTTGGCCAAGTCAATACGGGTCTTGGCAAGTCGGTAGGCAGCAGTCAAGTCTCGCTTGGCTTCAATCATCTCGGAGAGCAAGGTTCGGAACTCGTGGAAGAGGCCGTCTCGCTTCATCTTCAGCAATTTGTAACCGTTCTTGGTCTGCTTGATTCGAGCCTTGAGCTTGATGAGTTCGCTTCGGGTTGGTTTGATGTCCAATGCCATGCTTTCTCACCTCCTCTTTGCGAATCCTTGGGCGTTCACTCTCGGTTGTCAGGGTGGTACTTCTCAATCCACTTCTGGTCGAGACGGACGAGGTACTTCGTGTCGATGGAGGACATCAAGGTCCAACACAAGTCGAGGGTCTCGTCAATGGAGCGGTCTTCGTCTCGGGACTGGCGAAGGAACTGGTCCTCAAACACGCCGGAGAAGTCCAAGAGTTGCTTATCACGCTCGTTGAGTGCGTCTTCACCAACAATGGCGACCAAACCACGGAGTTCTCGACCCTGAGCATAGGCAGCGTACATTTGGTCGGAAACGGACTTGTGGTCTTCACGGGTGGTTTCGGCACCGATACAGGAACCCATCAGTCGAGACAGTGAAGGCAAGACGTTGATGGGCGGATAGATACCCTGCTGGTGAAGTTCACGGCTGATAACAATCTGGCCTTCAGTGATGTATCCAGAAAGGTCAGGAATCGGGTGCGTGATATCGTCACCGGGCATGGTAAGAATTGGGAATTGGGTAATGGAACCCTTCTTGCCCTTCACGATACCTGCACGCTCGTAGAGCATGGCCAAGTCGGTGTACATGTATCCAGGGTAGCCACGTCGTCCTGGAACTTCTTCACGAGCTGCACCGATTTGTCGCAGCGCATCGCAGTAGTTCGTCATGTCCGTGTAGATAACCAGCACGTGGTAGTCCTTCTCAAAGGCGAGGTATTCGGCAGCCGTCAAAGCAAGACGAGGCGTAATGATACGCTCAACAGCCGGGTCGTCAGCGAGGTTGACGAACAACACAGCGTTTTCGAGAGCACCGGTTCGCTCCAAGTCAGAACGGAAGAAGTTGTATTCTTCAGCGGTGATACCCATGGCGCAGAACACAACAATGAACTCCTCATCGGAATCCTTGAGTTTTGCTTGACGGGCAATCTGCAGAGCGATGTCGTTGTGAGGCAGACCCGATGCGGAAAAGATCGGGAGTTTCTGTCCACGGACGAGCGTCGTACAGCAGTCAATGGCTGAAATGCCGGTTTGAATGAAATCGTGAGGCGACTGTCGGCTGTACGGGTTGATGGCCGCACCGATGATGTCTGCCTTTTCTTCAGCGACGATTTCTGGGCCACCATCACGAGGACGGCCAGCACCATCGAGAATTCGTCCAACCAAGTCGGTGCTCACGGGGAGTTTGAACACATCGCCCATGAAGGTAACACCGGTTTCTCGGTTGATTTTGGCTGTGCCTTCAAACACTTGGACGATGACAAGGTCGTCAGAGGTGTCGAGCACTTGGCCGTTCTTGATGTCGCCGTTGGCGAGGCGGAGGGTAACGATTTCACCGAACGCAACGGGCTCGGTTTTGTTCAAAAAGACCAGAGGTCCTTTCACGTCGGTAATGGTTCGGTATTCTTTTCCAGTCATCTTCATCCTCTCCTCAGTTGGCCTCCACGGCGTTGGCGATTTGTTCGTTCATCTCCTTGACCATCTCTTCGATGCGGTCAATGTAGCCCTTTTCGAAGCGACCACGCATCAGGTCTGAGCGGGCAGGAACGTTCACGACATCGTTGAGCAGTGCACCGTCAGCCATGGCGCCCTTTGCTGCTTCTTGGAAGGAAAGGATGGCCTTGGCCATGTGGTATTGCAGGTGAATGTCGCAGTAGGCATCAACATCGTGGAATCCGTTTTGCTGCAAGAAGAACTCACGAATCATACGGGCGACTTCCAGCGTCAACTGCTGGTCAACGGGCAGGGCATCGGAACCGACCAGCTGGACGATTTCTTGCAACTCGGCCTCAATTTGCAGCAGACCGCTGATTTGAGTACGGATTTCTGGGAAATCTTGAGCGATGTTGTCTCGGAACCACTGGTCAAGACTCTGCGGGTAAAGCGAGTAGGAGTTCAACCAGTTGATGGCGGGGAAGTGGCGTTGTCGAGCCAGACCGGCGTCAAGACCCCAGAACACCTTCACGATACGGAGGGTACCTTGGGAAACGGGCTCGGAGATGTCACCACCGGGCGGCGACACAGCACCGATGACGGTGACTGAGCCGTCGTCGCCGTTGAGGGTCTCAACACGACCGGCTCGCTCATAGAATTCAGCGATACGGGATGAGAGGTAAGCAGGGTAGCCTTCCTCACCGGGCATCTCTTCCAAACGGGACGAAATCTCACGCATGGCTTCTGCCCAGCGGGAGGTCGAGTCTGCCATGAGGGCGACATCGTAGCCCATGTCTCGGAAATACTCGGCGATGGTGATTCCGGTGTACACCGAAGCCTCACGAGCGGCCACAGGCATGTTTGAGGTGTTGGCGATCATGACCGTTCGGTTCATGAGCGGCTTTCCGGTGTTCGGGTCGATCAAGTGAGGGAACTCGTCCAACACTTCGGTCATCTCGTTGCCACGCTCGCCGCAACCGATGTAAACGACAAGCTGAGCGTCAGAATACTTGGCAAGGGATTGCTGTGTGACCGTCTTTCCAGAACCGAATGGACCGGGGATACCTGCTGCACCGCCCTTGGCGAGTGGGAACAGGAAGTCCAGAATGCGCATACCGGTCACCAATGGGGTGTCAGGTGCGTACTTCTGCGTGTAGGGGCGTGGGGAGCGGACGGGCCACTTCTGCATCATCTGCAACTCCGTGCCGTCCTCGAGCACACAAACGGTTTGTGTGACGTTGAAATCACCGGATTCGATGGACTTGACCTTGCCGCCTTTGCCGGGGGGGACCATGATCTTGTGAACGATGGTCTCGGTCTCTTGGACGTGGCCAATCACTTGGCCGCTGACCACTTCATCGCCCTTGGCGACTTGGGGCTCAAAGGTCCAGGTCTTTTCCATGTCAAAGGCATCGGCGTCAACACCACGGGTGATGAACACACCCATGACTTCCTCAAGGGAAGCAAGAGGTCGCTGAATACCGTCGTAAATCTGGGTCAGGAGGCCAGGCCCAAGGGAAACGGACAACGTCTCTTCGGTGTTCAACACGGGCTCACCGGGACGAATACCCGAGGTGTCTTCGTACACCTGGATAACAGCCTTGTCGCCGTGCAGTTCAATCACTTCTCCCATCAAACCTTCATGGCCAACACGTACAACGTCATACATTGCAGCGTTCATGCCCGTAGCGGTTACGACAGGTCCCGAAATTCGGTAAATCACTCCTTCATTGCTCATTTTTTCTTCCTCCTGTTTTTGGTTGGAACATCACTTCCACAAATCGACTCCTATGGCCTTGCGAATGGTGTCTCGCAAGGTGGTGTCTTCCTCCGTACCGATGCCGAGCACGGTGGGGGAAACGGACGCCGACAATTGATCTCTCAATCGGTCGGGCAGCGTGGACATCACGGCGGAGTCGACCACCACGATACCAACGGTTTTGCTGCTGAGGAGCGAGCGAAGTGCAGCATGCAAATCGTCATCGCTCTCGGGATTATGAAGATTGGACAGTCCAGCGAGCTGGAAGCCAAGGGTAAAGGCGGGTGAACCAACGACTGCAATATCCATGATTTCACCTCAGAGGACGTGCGCCTCAAGCACTTCAGCGGAAAGGCCGGCCAAGCGACCTCGTACAATCAATCGCAAATCGGAGACTTCCTGGACCTTCATGGCGATGTAGTGGATGATGGGGAGAGCCGATACTGGATGGAGGTAGCTCATCCGTTGCATCATGGCGTATTCTCTGGCCTTCATCCACGTGACGACGGGGTCCAGACTGCGAGTGGCTTCGGCTTCTTCGAGCACCGCCTCAAACGCAGCGTTATCAAACCGGTCGCCTGCGCGGAGCAGGTCAAGCATCGCATCCTTCCCACCAGCGGCAATCGCTGAGAACGCACGTTTTGGTACGAGACGTCCACCGGGAATCAACAAGGTCACCAGTTGTTCGTTGGAGATACCAACCGCACTGGCTTCCAAGATGTTGACGATGTTTTTGTGATCGATTTCTGCGGCAAACAACCTGGACAAGAACCGAGCAGGTGCTCCCTTGGAGAGAAGCAACGCCCGTTGAGACGCAGCGTAGTAGTGGCGGTCAAGTGCGTCTTCATAGTCGGCCAAGGAACCGTTTTCAGGGACCTTGGCGAGCGCTGAGCCGAAGGACTTTCGTCGCATCAAGGCAGCAGCGGACTTCATGTCGTCGCAACTTTCGACCACTTTCAGCCATGGCGTGTTGACATCGTTGATCTCTGGAAGGATGCTGTTACCAACTTCCTCAACCGAGACTTCGTTGTGAATGGCACGGAACACGGCCTTGGCGTTCTGATACTCAAATCGGGACGTGTAAATCTCAATGAGCGGGCGAATGGTCCTGTTGGCCATGTTCACCATCTCGGTCAATTCACCTTCGAGGTTGTGCGTCAACGCCGCTTCAACCAAGTCGCCACCGGAGAGTTTTCCAGCGTACAGGTCGATTTCCGTTCGGTATCCAATATCACCCACCGCCACCGTCAATTGGTCAACGGATTGGTTGATGAGTTGGCGAAGGCGAGCTCGGTCTGCCAACTTCTGCCGTCGTGCCTTAGCACGTGAGACGACATAAGGGGTGTTTCCGAGCATCATGTGTTCACCTTCTTCATCCAAACAGAGTTTCGTTCACAGCAGCGAGTTGGTTGGACCAGGCTCGCTCAAGCATGTTGTCAAATCGCATGTCAAAGGAAACGGAGCCATCCTCGGCTTCCAAAACGAACCCACCGAGTCCGTCCACGCTTTCGCCAACCTTGCGGTCGCCTGCTTCCTTCGAAATGGCGGCACGGTCAACTTCTACGGGACGAATAACAAACTTGCCTTTGGCGAGTTTCTTGGAACTGGCCAGCAGGGACTTCAGAAGAGCAGCTCGTCCTTTCATGCCGGGGTCAGCAATGTGGCTTCGTGCAGCCTCGAGGGTTGCATCGAGCACTTTGCGACGGGCGATCAGAACGTCCTTCTGGTTGGATTGTCGGGCGCTTGCCACGGTTTCTCGGGCAATTTGCTCGGCTTCTTTCTCAGCACGCTGTTGGGCTTGTTCGCGCAGCGTCGATGCTTTGGCTTCGGCGTCGGCAAGCAACTGCTTGGCTTCGGCTTTAGCGTCCGCAATCAACGCTTTTGCGTCGCTTTCTGCGGCCGCAGCGATGTCATTGGCAAGTGTTTCTAGGGTCATCGTATCGTCTCCATTGTTCGTCGTTCAGGTATGGGCAGAGCCCAACGGTCAACCGTCGTCCTCAGTTGAGGAAGAGCGGAAGGGCACCGAGAATCACGATGGATTCTGGGAGAGCGGTGAAGATCAAAGCGACACCGAACTTGCTGCCGTCTTCGGCGAGCATGCCGACAGCTGCGCTGCCGATGGCGGCTTGGGAGAAACCTGCACCGATGGCGGCAAGGCCAAGCGCAAGTCCGACACCAACGTCGCCGGTCATTCCGTCAGTTGCACCCGAATCGGTCGTCGTGTCTTCTGCAGCAGCAACACCTTGGGCGACCAAGGCGAGCGTTGCCAAAACGATCAGTGTGCGTAGGCTCATTTTTAGGGTATTCTTGTTCATTTTTCTACCTCCAGTTTTGTGTCCATGGGACTATGATTGCCCCTCCGTGTGGAGGGTGCGACCGCCAATCGGGGTAAAAACCCGACCAGAGCCGTCGTAGAACTTGCCCATCCATTCCACGAAGTGGAGACGGGCAGCGTGGATGCTCGGCGAGAGCAATCCAAGAGCGAGTGCAAAGGCTTGGATGAAGAGGAAGAGCACGAGGCCCAGGACGATGGAAACGACACCGCCGCCGGACCACATCAATTCCCACCCCATGGTGATGGAGACTTCGGCAATCTTCACGCCGGCAACGCCGACGCCCATCACACGAAGGTAGGACAGGGTGTTGGCGAGCAGGCCAAAGGTCTCGATGGGACCCATGATGAAACCACCAGCCCATCCAAACTTTTCAAAGACGGCCAAGCCGATGATGAGGCAGCCAACACCTACGAGGGTGGCGATGGCGTAAGGCGTAGCATCGAAGACGCCCTGTTCGGTGGTCAAGAATCCATAGATGTGGAGCGTTCCAGCGGCGAGGATGATGATCCAACTGCCCTTCTCAAAGAAGGCTGCAACGATGCCGTGTGCTCGAGCCACGTTGATGAAACCGAGGATAAATCCGAACATAAGGTGAGCCACGCCCAAATAAACCGAGAGGAGGACATATTCGCTGAGCGAAGAAGTGGCTCGGTGGAAAGGAATGTGCATGTAGCTCATGTTCAGCGTGTCCGTCACAAAGGCTGGGAAGGTGATGTTGTCGTAGGTCCAAGCGTAAATTCCAGCCAGCGGTGAGGCGTCGCCCATTTGACCCGTGTCGTCCCACACAAAGCCGAAACCTTCTGCGAAGAGGAAGCCCCAAATCATGCACCAAACGCCCATCCACTTCAGAATGGTGATGCCGTTCTTGGCAACGGGGTCGGCGGCAAAGGATTGCGTTCCAAGCCAAAGACCGAGAAGGAAGATGATGAAGCCGTAGCCAAAGTCGCCCAAAATGAGGCCGTAAATCATCGGGAAGGTGAGCATCAGGAAGAAGGTCGGGTCAAACGTCCCGTAGGTCGGTCGGCCGACCAAGCCAACCATCAATTCAAACGGGCGTGAGACGGCGTCGTTTTCCAGCGCAACCGGAGGCGTGGGCTCGTGGTGGTGGTCGTCATGGTCGTCGTGATGATGGTGGTCGTTCACGAAGGCCTCAATTTCAACGTGAGAAGCCATGTCCTTGAGGGCCGACTTCACACTGCTCGCCTTAGAGGTTGGAATCCACGCATCAAGGGCGAAGGCTTGGCCAGAGACTGAGAGTTGTGTGGGGGCCGTGTGGATTTCATCTTCCTTGGTCAGGTACTCGTGGATGGCGAGGATGTTGCGGCCGTTGTTTCGGGCCCATCGCTGTGCATCCTCAGAAGCGGAGAACATGGTGCCCTCGACCTTGCTCCGCTTGGCCAGCAGTTGCTTCAAGACCTCATCGGGTGAGCCGCTCATGTTGGGGATTTGAACAGGTTTACCGCCCAACTCGCCGATGGCCATCTGCACTTCTGCGCCTTCAGAGGGCAGGCAAGCGACAGCCACGATGCCCGGGGCAGAAGCAAGTTCGACTTTCATGGACAAGGGGCCGAAAACTGAGCGCGCCTTGCTGGCTTTTTTGGTTTCTGCAACGTAAACTTCCACGCGCTCTGAGCCAGCAAGGAGTTCCAGGTCCATGTTGAGAGGGGCGAGGCGTCGCAAAAGGTGAATTTGCTCGTCAAGCACCTCCAGCTCGGATTCTGAATCACGGTGTGTATCAAGAAGGTCAAGGCCCGTTTGCAATTCCTCGGCGAACGAACCCTCAAGCAATTCCTTCACTCGTCGGAGAGGGACCGGGCCGTCAGCGTTCACGGGCTTGAAGGCGGAGATGGCTGCACGCACTTTGGCTAGAAGGGAACTGACGTGGTTGGCCTCGTCGGTTGTGCTGGCTTGACCGACCTTGACGCCTTCTTCGAAGTTGGTGTAGGATTCAATGTGAACGCAGCCGAGTTCCGTGCAGGTTCGCAACACATCGCTCATACGGCCAACAGGTGCTGCGACCGTAAGACGAGACATGGCGACGGTGTCAAACATCAAATCGCCTCATTCGGATGACAGTGCGTTGACGACCATTTCGACGGCCGAGTCTTGGTTGCTCGTGGAACTGGATTCAATGCTGGCGACTTCTTTGGCACCGGCCGCCTTGACCTCGTCTGCTTCGCCTTGGGCCTTGTTTCGGGCCTCGTCCAAGATTTTCTGCGTCATGGCCACCGTTTCATCGGCAGCGTTCTGAACCATCTCGGATGATTTTCGGCGGGCATCAGCCACGATTTTCGAGGCTTCTTCTTGGGCTTCAGCAAGGCGCTTTTCGGCGTCTTGCTCGGCGGTTTTGATGCTTCGGAGGACCTCAGACATACCCATGTAGAACACCTGTTAAAATTCCCAGCAAAAGGGGGTTTAAGAGTCTAACGGGGTGCGTTGTTGGCCTCAATTTTTGGGCTTGGTGCCACGGAAACGACTCGCCATCCCAAACGGGTAGAGAAGGCGCCCCTGAACGTTTTGAAAACCAACACGAGCCATCATCTTCCGATAGTAACCGTTGGTCCCGTAATGTGTGTAACTCCGAGCGAGACCTTTCCACGGATGGTCCTTTTCTTTCGTGATGATTCTCGCCATCACCTGCACCACACTGTTCATCCAGAGATACCCAAAGAAACCGTGGAGTTTGTTGGCCTTGCCCGCGTCACAAATCACCAATTGGCCGCCTGGCTTCAGCACGCGGTAAATTTCACGTAGGCCCTGCTCTTTATCCTTGAAATCACGGAAGGAGAAGAGGCAGAAGACCATGTCAAAGGCGTCATCGGGCAACGGAATGTCTTCGGCAATGGCTTCAACATAGGTTGCTGGTGCCTCACCTCGCTTGGCGCGGGCGCCGTCAACCCTTGGTTGAGCGGTGGCCAACATCTCGGGAGATGGGTCAAGGCATGTCAGGTCCATACCGACCAAGTCCTCAGCAAATGAACCGGGGCCGCACCCCACCTCGAGGACCTTCATACCGGGCGTTGCATGGTTTCGGACGTTACGACGCCAGCGCTTATCCTGGCCAAAGGTCATCCATTTGTTGACCCGGTCGTAATTGGGGATGGTCGCTTCGAGTTGCCCCTCAAGCTCTTCCCAAGCGTCTGAATCAATGCCGGACGGGTCGTATCCTCCGGTCGCAGCGCGCTTCCCCATGATGGATGGCGCACGCCCGACCGTTTTGGACATGTCGTTGGAGCCACAGCGTCCATCAAGCGATGCGTTCCACGGTTTCTGGCGTGATGCCTTCTTCGGGCGTCACTCGGAACACGAGAATTTTGAGGTTCTCTGGAGCGTTTCTGAATTTTGAGACGATCATGGAGTTTTCAAAGTCCGTACCAATGGTTCGAACCTTGAACGAGAGGACCATGTCAGCGATGGACGACAATTCCTGCTTGATGGCAGGGTCCAGACCGTCGGTTGAGACCGAGATCATGAGCAGGCCTCGCACCATTTGAGCG
>JAYYBT010000028.1:0-12910 GCA_036162675.1 Thermoplasmatota archaeon | reverse complement strand
TCTGCGCAGGCCACCAATTCATGGCGCGGCACTATGGCGGCGATGCTCGTGAATCGCCCGAACCGGAATTTGGAGCCATGGAAATTGAACTCGTGGACGGCGGCGGGACCATCTTTGCAGGTACCGAGGCAACCCAAACGGTGTGGGAGTCGCACAACGACGAAGTCCACGTCGTGCCGGAGGGTTTCTTCATCACGGCCGGCAGCCCATCGTGCAAGGTCCAAGGCATGGAAAACGAGGCGGGTGACCGCTTTGGTTTGCAGTTTCATCCTGAAGTGAATGACTCGGAGTTCGGGAAGGAAATGTTCGAGAATTTTGTCGCCGTTTGCCGTGCTCGCCGTGATGGGTAATCTGCATGCCAACGCCAACCAAGCGGGATTTTGGACAGTACTTCACGCAGGACGCCGTTTGGCTTCGCCCTCACATCAAGGCCCACATCCAGTCCCTTGGTGATACCTACACGTCCTGCGTCGACCCGTTTGCAGGCGATGGACACTTACTGGCTCTTGCTCGGGAGATGGGATTCCAAATTCACGGGCACGATCTTGACCCGCTTCGCTGTGCAGACAACGGGTGGGGAGAGCCAAACGACTCCATCCGTCATGTGATTCATTACGAGGGCGGCTTTGTTTTGACCAACCCCCCTTACATGGCCAAGAATTCGGCAAAGCGACTTGATTCACCGATGACTTGTTATTTCTCACCGGGATTTGTGCCTACGATTGAACAAAAACACCTCAACGTGCTCGACGACCTCTTCAAACTCGCTATTGAACAAACCATCCAAACCTACGATGACTCAATTTGGATCGTTCCCGAATCTGGGATTCAAGATTTGGACCGTCTCCCGCACTGGAAAGCAAAACTTCACTCCATCACCATTCTCGAGGACAACCCCTTTGTCGATACTGAACACCCTGTGTGCGTGATGGTGTTCTCAACATCAAATCCCCTGCAAGAAGTGTGGAAAAATGACATTCTCTTGGGTACTTACGATGCGTTGCGCCAAGCTCACCTTCAAGCGCTTGAGGCCCCATCAACAGCGATTCAAATGACCTTCAACGACCCGGCCGGAACGCTTGGCTATCGCGCCGTGGACGGCACAAAGGAAGACGACTCGATGCGGATCAAATTCTGCCTTGGACACGAACTGGGCTATGATCGGCAGCGAATCAAGGTGAGCAGCCGACATCTCACCTACATCTCCACGTCGGTTCCAGAAGCGATGCTCACCTCGGTTATTGAGGAAGCAAACCGGCGAATCAAAGCCTACAGAGAGGCCACGCACGACGTTTTCTTGACCGCTTTCATGGGCAACACAAAAAATGGCCTCCGAAGGCGCCGACTTGATTATCACCTCTCGCGTCGGATTTTCAACGCCGCATTCCTCAGTGTCAGTGCTTCAGCGACTGCCGACGCCGAGGAAAATAAGGGAATTCCAGTAGAATAGAGTTAATATGGACAAAAGCTCCCCCCAGAGATAATGTTCTCCCTGCGACGAACCACCTCTGGCCTGCTTGTAACCCTCCTTTTGGTCACGGCACTGTCACCGATTGCCTCGGTGCAAGCCATCCCCGATGAACCTTCAGAATACTACTATGGCGTGGAATACGACTGGTCCAGCCTTGACAGCGACGTGCAAAACGTGACCGGCTTGGACATCCAAGAATTGTTCACCGAAATCATGGCGGACGCCGATGCAGCGGGCTTCAACCTCGACCTCGGTCAGTTGACCACGGGATCTTCAAACATTTACGTCCACCAAACCGAGGACATCACGCCTCAAACCATTCAAGATTTGGACGGCAACGATGTTCAGGTGTGGAGCCGCACCAGCGATGTGGTGCTTCGCCACGGACTTTTGTCCAACGCCATCATCATGACCGACTGGTCGGAGACCACTTTTGGGAGTTCGACCACCGGGTTTGACATCGATGTCATCGCCGAAGCGGAGAACGTGCTGACCGTTGACATGATTTACAAAGAATACCTCAACGACCAATCTCAACTCATTGGCGCAGACATGGACATTGACATGACCGTCGGCAATGACATGAACCTTGGCATTGACGTCACCCTTGAGGGCGACGGCGAGGAACTCAACATTGACTTTGACACTGGTATGGACTTCAGTTACTCCATTGAATCCCAGGCTGAATGGCGCCTTGGCAACCCAAGCCCCATCTACGTCACCGCTGCTGCCAACGACCGCACACTTTGGGGGTGCGCCGACGAGGCTACACAAGTTGGTGTGACCGACATGGACCAGGGTGACAAGTATGTTGCAGACTTGTGCGGCATGGCCGACGGGTCTTACATTGGCTCGGCCGACTACAACATTTACTTGACCGGATTGCCGATGGAAGAGTTCGGCTTTGATGCTGGGCAGTTCGACATTAGCATCAGCGACGAACTCACCAGTGAGGGTGACTACGAGAACTCCATCGGCATGGAAGATGTTGAATTCAACATGAACGCGGAAAGGCCGCTTGAGGTTGACCTTGGCGACGGAGCGACCATTGACGTTATGGCTTGCGAAACCTGCCCGCCCGGCAACCCCGTTATGTTCATCATGATGGGCAACGTGTTGGTTCACGCCAGTGAATCCTTTGGTCAAGCGGTGGCAGATGATTTCCAAGCCGAAATTGAAGACTCCTTTGGGGAGATTATCGAGAACTGGTTTGGTCTTAACGAAGACGGCAACTCGGATTACGACGACAGTGAGGACATGTACGCCTGTGACAGCGGTGAGATGATTTCGAGTTGGAGTGTGAACGATGGCAATCAGGATTGCATGGATGGTTCAGATGAATGGGACTTCTACCTTCGCCCATCCACAACGCAAGACTGGCAAAGCGGCGATGAATACTATGACTTCTCAGGAAATATTGATGTAACCAGTTTGGGCCTTGAACCCAACCCAACCGTTGATTGTTTCAGCAACTGGTCTGAGGATTATTACGACCTGAGCATTGAACAGGTTAACAACGGCTATTCGAATTGCGACGACGACTCAGACGAGTTTGATAGCGGCGTGACAACCACCTATGTTTGCTTGGACGGTTCAACAATCTCCTTTGAATTTGTCAACGACGGCACTGAAGATTGCTCAGACGGTTCCGATGAACCCAATGACCACGAAGGCGATTGGTTCATGTGTGAAAATTATGATCAGATACCATGGCAGTACATCAACGACGGCACGCAGCATTGCGAGGATGGCGATGATGAGCACGAAACTCGCCAGTCAGGTAATTTCTACTGCGACGACTACACCACGAATCTGGACTTTACCCTCGTTAACGACGGTACGGCCGACTGCGCAGACGGCAAAGACGAAGGAGAGGCCATCTTCTTCATGATGGACGCTTACATGACCGACGCCGACGGCCAGGTACTTGTATCGGCGGATGACCTAATGGCTTGTGCACGATGGGATTGCGACGTGACCATTAGCGTCGATTCAGGTCACTTCTCTTATGACACAGAGGTGGATGCAACGCTTCCTTATGGAACGAGCACGATGTGTGCTGGGGGCACCCTCCACGCAGATGATGGAGTTCTCCTCATGACGGCTGACGACTTCTGCAAGAGCATGTGGACTGGCCCCGAAATCCGAGAATGGGAGAGTCGCATCAGCGATAACGGCAACAACATTCTCAACGTTTCCGCCAGTGCAGGACACTGGAGCGATGAATTCAATGACGTTACCATGCATTGGACCGTCACCGACGCTAACAACGCCATTCTTGACCAGGGCAGCGAACTCTTCATGGATGAATCTTCGGTATCAGCCAATGCGCTTATCGACATTCCAGGGGAGGGCGAATACTGCCTCTCCGTCGAATTGGTGGAGAACGGCAAAGCCGAACCCTTTGACACACACAGAACTTGCATGACCGTTGAAGACGGCCCGCAAGTCAGTGAACGCATGGAAAAGATCGGGGGCGCTCTTGCAGAGTCCGGCCTCCAGAATGTCTTTGAGAACTTTGCCAGCAATCTTAACATGACCTTCCAAGAGCTTGACGAGGACTACGAAGTCCCCGTCTTCCCCTACACCGACGCCATGTGGGCGCCTCTTTGGAGCAACGAGCATGCCACTATCGTTGGTGTTGGTGTCTACGCTTGGGACGAAGACGGCAACGCCTACGTCATCGCTGGACCGGAAACGGCTGCCTACAGTCAAGACCTGCCCATGACCTTCGCCAGCATCCGTTACATCACCGGTGTGCCGGCACAGGAAGCACAAGCAGAAATGGCTGAGTTTGATGACCTCGAAGACATCGTTGATGTGGAAAACCATGACCTTTCAGAATTGGCTGACGACCTCGAAGCGGCAGGCGCCGACACCTCTGACCTCGGCCTTGGCGACGGTACAACTGACGAAACCACCGATGATGGCGAAACCACGCCACCAACGGCTGAAGAAGTCGCTGAAGACAGTGGCTTGCTTCCCTTTGTCTCTCCACTGACCGTGATGGCCATGATCGGCCTTGCTGCGTTGGCTGGCAACCGCCGAGGCAGCGAGAACGAGTGAAGTCAAAAGGAAGAAGGGGGACGGAGCGCCGTGCTGCCACGGCCACGCCCGCATCGCGCCTTTGGTGTGATTCGACTTGGCGTGACGGCCTTTCTTGCCGTTCACGTCTTCATCTCTGCTTGGCTGGTCGCCACTGTTGAAGGCGTCTACACCGAAGGCAAGCCAGCACCTACGGAAGCTCATTCACTGGTCGCCATCGACAAAGACCGCACGATGATCGATGTAGAAATCAAGAAAGCGACGTCGTTTTTCTTCTACACACTCGAACGGGACGGTGATGCAAGCGTGCCCGTCAACTCCTCTTCTTCATCAGAAAACACCACGGAAGACACTTCCGGCGACGAGGATGGAGGCAGCGATGATGAACAAAGTGTCGGGGGCGATGAAGACTGGCTTTCAACCGGGCGACAATCCATCAAGGTCGCCTTGGTCGCTTTGGTGCTCAGTGAACTCCTGATGCTTTCCGGCTTCAAATGGCGCCATCATGTCCGAACGCTCGCCTTTTTGGCAACGCTTACGGCGTTTACTGTCGTCTTTCCTGCTTGTTATATGTTGGAGTTGAGCGGCGGAGAGGGAAGTGAAAGTGACAATACGGCGACCAGTACACCTGGGGCCAACATCGAGACCGTTTCCTTTGTCCACACCAACGCCTCTTCCGACTTCTCATTGATTTGGTTGGGCATTGAGTTGGAGGCCGACTTTTCGGGGTATGACCTGGGCTTGGTTGAACCCGAGAACCGAACGACGGTCGCAGCGCAAGTTCCCGAGAAAGGGAGTGAAGATGCTTCGTCCTTCATTGCGTTTGAATCAACGTTTGAAATTCAGCTGGGCAAGAACCTCGACATTCTTCTGGTGTTGCCTGCGATGTGGTATCTTTTGCCCGCTGTTGCCTCCCACCAACAAAGCAAGACACTTGTCAGCGTGGAAGAAGAATGAGGTGGCGCCCACTCCGGGAATTGAACCCGGGTCGCAGGAATGACAATCCTGCATGATAACCTCTACACCAAGCGGGCAGTTGCATCCCTCCGGGGACGCAACCGCTATTTAAGCCGCGCCATGTGGGTGAAATGGGTGCCACCATGGCCAAACGGAAAACTTCTGCAGAAAAAGCACGGGACGATGAAGAACAATCCCAACTTGACAACATGCTAGGCGGTGCATTTGGGGACATTGAGTCCCTTGAGAAGCCGGCTGAGGAAGTGGAAACGCCAACCGAATCCGTGGGCGAAGGTCCAGCCGCTGAAGAGGAGAATCAACCAACAGGTCCCCCCACAGGTCCTCCAAGCGGTCCACCATCAGGTCCCCCAACCGGGCCACCCCCCGGTCCACCCACTGGGCCTCCTAGTGGCCCTCCAAGCGGTCCACCATCAGGTCCGCCCTCCGGTCCCCCTTCGGTCCCCCCTAGTGGTCCACCCTCTGGCCCTCCAACACCTCCTCCAACACCTCCTCCAGCCGAGCCCGCCGAGGAAGCACCGGAAGAGGAAGCCCAAGATGCAACCAACGACGAAGCGGAGACATCAGAATCCGAAAAATCAGAAGAAACCGCTCCTGAAGCATCCGATGAGGAATCTGCAGCAGAAGAACCTGCACCCGAAGCACCGGATGTCGAAGCTCCAGAGAAGGCCGCCGAACAGACTCCCGAGGAAACGCCAACCGAATCCGTGGACGAAGCCCCTGCCGCCGAGGAAGAACCAGCAACATCTGAAGCGGCTGAGGAAGCAGCACCCCCCGCTGAACCGGACCAGGCCACCCTTGACTTGCTCGCCGAAAAAGAAGCGGAACTTGAACGCCTCCACATGGAGAACGCACGCTTGCGCCAATCCGTAGTCGGTGCAACCGAAGTCATCGAAGAATTGGAGGAGCCGCCGATGCCGCCCCTGGTTGAAGACAACATCGTCATCCCACCCTACATCGTCTCGGACTTTGTTCGCCTTGGTCGCCAACTCGACCGGGAACATTTGGTACGGGCCACGATGGGCTCGTTGGCGATGATTCATCCCGAGCAACCCGGCGTG
The DNA here is from genome assembly GCA_036162675.1 of Thermoplasmatota archaeon. GTDB lineage: Archaea > Thermoplasmatota > Poseidoniia > Poseidoniales > Poseidoniaceae > Poseidonia. Next base: position 6,358 of record JAYYBT010000028.1, on the reverse strand, counting down.
ATGATTTCCACGCGTCACATGGTCACGCTCCCACGAATGAACGAGCGCAGCCTTTGTGCGGCTCCTCTCGGCTCCACCTCCCCGCGGGGCGCCCCTGCCGACTGGCACGTGCTCGAGGTCGTCCTTGCTTCGGTGTCCATGGTCACTGGCGGTCCCGCTGCGGCGATTCACATGCATGGCCCGCACACCACCGCGGCCAGCTGCGAGAAGGACCTTGTCTTGCTCACCCCCATCGATGAGATCGGCAAACAGCACATTGGGAAGATCATCATCGTTGACCCTGACCCCGAACATCCCGAAGATTACCTTCGCCAAGTCGCAGAAGCCCTCAATCAGGGCGGCATGCGGTGCGTTGTCATCCGTGGCAATGGTGCCTACGCCGTTGGCGCAGATTTCGACCAAGCCTGGGCCAACGCCGCTATGGTTGAACACAGCATGCAAATCCACCTTCTTGCTCGACAAGCGAACCTGAAAACTTGACGACTTCATATACTCTCAGGAGTGTATGATATCGGAAGTGAGCGCAGTGTCCGGTTTCAGTTGCGGTGACGACAAATTTCTCCTAGGGGAACAAAAAGTCGTTTCTTCATATACTGTAGGACAATCACTCACTCAAAGGTGAACACACATGGACCACAATACGAAATTTGACGTTGAAATTGCAGACGCATCTGGACACTCCACCGTTCAGATGACACAGAACGAAATTGCCGAGAAGGCCGCCCAAACTCAGGGCTCCTGGGTTTTCGTGAACAACCAGCTCGTCAGCGCCGCTGACATCGCTGACATGAACTTGGAAGCAGGCAGCCGCATTCGCTTGATGCCCGGCCTCGTTGGCGGCCAAGACGCCCCCACCTTTGTTGTTCAAATCACCGACGGCACCGGTCATTCCGAAGTCGTCATGACCAAGGCCCAAATCGTGGAAAAGGCCACCCAAAACAACGAGTTGTGGGTGTTTGTCAACAACCAACTCGTCAACACCGCCGACCTTGTCGGCTTGAACATGGAAGCAGGCAGCAGCGTCCGCATGGCCCCCGGCCTCATCGGTGGCCAGGACGCCCCCACCTTCGACGTGGAAATTGCCGACGCCACCGGGCACTCCACCGTGCAGATGACCCAAGACGAACTCGTCGAAAAGGCAGGCCAAACTCAGGGCTCCTGGGTCTTTGTCAACAACCAACTCGTCAGCACCGCAGAAATTGCGAACATGAACTTGGAAGCAGGCAGCCGCATTCGCTTGATGCCCGGCCTCGTTGGTGGACGTGCTTGTTGAATCCCATGATGGGCCATTGGTCATCCGCCGATGAAGCCCTTCTGGTTGAGAATCTCGAACTCGGTCACGACCTCGAATTGATTTCCGAAGTGCTTGAAAAAGCGCCGTCCGACATTGTTTTGCGAATGGTTCACCTCTACCAAAACGGTTCAATCGTCGTCATGGCGGGGGCCACTTTTGATGTCTTGGTCAAACGGATTGGGGAATGAAAGGTTGAAAACAGGATGCGAAGTCGCCAGCCTTGGAGAGAGAACTATGGTTGAACTCGTTGACTACAAGTGCGCCAACTGCGGAAACCTCGAATCGTTCCACCGAGAGCGCAACGGAATCAGCTGCAAGGCTTGCGGTTCCCGCATTTTCATGAAACTCCGCCGACACGGCACCAAGCGCCTCAGCGCCGAGTGAGCCAAATCGCTCGCAGAGTTCAAAGACCATGGACCGGTCTTGTCGTTCATGACCGTGTGGCTTGAGCAATACAAGCCCGTGTTCTTTGATGATTTGTTGACATCAGCGCAGGTCATCGATTCACTCAAACATCTGGCTCTCCAAGCCAACCCTCCACACCTCCTCCTCTCTGGACCGTCCGGCTGCGGCAAGACCGCCGCCCTCCAACTCGTTTGCCGGCAAGTCCTCGGCCCTTCATGGCGGGCCACCACACACATCTTGCAAGCGCGCGACCTGAACAAAACGGCAGGGGCGATGGCCAAGTTCGAAGCCTTCCTTCGCCCCGAGGGTGCTGGCTCCGAAGACACGCTCGCCGGCCGCACCAGCCTTGACGCCTTCGACCACAACATCAGCGCGACCGCCGACGCCTCACCGCCTCCGGCCGGCGAAGAATCCGCTGCACCTCAAGCCGGTACGTTCGCAGCGGTTTCACGCATCATCATCATTGAGGACGCTGATTACCTGGGCCATGCGCGTCAATCCTATCTTCGCAGAATGATGGAAGAAAGCAGCCGAAGTGCCCGCTTCCTGTTCACCACCCACACCCCTTCCCGCATCATCGAAGCCTTGCGAAGCAGAACGCAACACGTTCGCATGCCCTCGCTCACTCGCTTGCAAATTGAGCAACGCCTCGAACATATCGCTAGCGAGGAAGACCTGCAACCGGCGACCGGCGTGTTGGGGGACATCGCCCACGTGGCCAATGGAAATCTGCGCAAAGCGGTGTTCACGCTTCAACTTCTCACTCAACGCAACCTCCTCAACGACCGAAAGAACGTCCAATTGCTCATGGCCAATTCCAGTCGCAGGGAAGTTCAGTTGGTCATTGAGGAAGCGCTACGCGGTCGGGTTCACGAGTGGAAATGGGAGCGCCAGGGTGAGAAAAACACCCGCGTGCTCAAAGGCGCCATGGGTGCCATGGACCAAATGATGACCAACCACGACCTCGACGGAAGAGGTGTGGTTGACCGCTTGCACCACTTCCTCGTCGCTGGGCGTACTCACTATCCAGAACCGCTCTTGGCCGACCTCTTGTCCGCTGTTTCCGCCTGCGACATGAATTTGCAACGCTCCGCTCAACAACGGATTCAACTCGAGGAATTGCTCCATCGGTTTTCAGAAGTGGGGGATGTTCACCTTCGGGGTGCTTCAACGCAAGCGTCTTGAAAGGTCGCATATCAGCGATGGTTGGGCGTGTAGCACAGCTGGATAATGCGTCGGCCTCCTAAGCCGAAGATCGCGGGTTCGAATCCTGCCACGCCCGCCATTTTTTGGATAAGAGCCATAATCAGGCGCACCACCCCAAGGTACGGGGATGACATGGCCGACGACGCCGCTGACGCCAACACGGTTCTCCCCGACCCCTACGGCCAGGGTTTTGCCCGGGTCGAGAATCCGCTTGAACGAACCGTCGAAAAATGGCAGCAGCAAGAAATGCTTCGGATGAAGTTTGGAAAAGTTGCTCGGCATTCTGCAACAATGGGGGTTCGTCTCTTCTTTGGTGCAAGCGTCGCCATCGTGGCCCTCCTCTCCGTGATTTCACCCAACCTCGCTCCCGCCAACCCAGGCTATGTGGCTTTGTTTTGGGCGGTTCCTTTGCTGATTGGAACAGTTCCGCCCCTTCTTGCCGGCGAATCCATGTGGCAAGCCATCCAAGCCCGAATTTCGCTTCGAGAGATTGATGACCACGGCCATGGTGGTAAACTCTCACTGCGTTCTCAGCCCGGCATGGATCGGATTTTGGAAGGGTTGACCGATGTGCGCCGACACAACACGGTCAACATTTTGTTGGCGCTGAGTGCGGTCTCGCTGTTGGGTTTGGGCACCGCTTTGCAACAGGATTCCTTGGTTTGGAACCTGTCGTTCTTGGTGGCGATGACCCTTGGATTCGCCCATTCATTTCACTCGTTTTTCACCTCGGATTCGGTTCGCCAACAGGGAGACCAAATGCCGTGCTTGGTGCATCATGCACCCACGCATCACCCCACCCAACTCGGCTCAATTTTGGGAGAACTCATCGTTCTCCATTTGGACCCCGACCTGTACCTTGATTGGCGCGCATGGCTTGATGATTTCAGGAAAAGTGTACTCCCAGGCTACGATAAAGACCAGTCTTGGGAGCGTGTCCTCTACATTCTTCACCTGAACGCCAAGGGCGATTTGAGCGACAGCATTGCCATGAGTGAATTGAGCGAATTCATTCGCCCCGACGCCATCAAGGACGTGCTTTTGGACGAAGAAGCCAAGTTCAACTGGCGCTCTTTGCAACGTTTGCTGGCCCATGCACGTGTTTGGCAACCCAGCGCCTTCCGCCTGCTCGAACGACTTCAGTTGGACCTGCTTTCCGGCACACCCAGCATGTTACGCTCACCGTGGCGGATGGACGTCGCTCTTGACCCCGAATGCGATGACGGGACCGGGCATCTGTTCATTGCACTCAACAACCAAACATTTCAGCAAGCCGTTGCGAGAATTGAGGTTGTCTGCCCCGGTGGCGAACCCTTCGCCCGTGACCACCGCTTTGACCTGCAAGCCTGTCCACCCCCTCGTCAAGCTGTCAGCCTAAACGCTGAAGGCGAAGACGACGCGTTGGACTGGGTGCCTCGCTACCTCCAGCAGGGTGTTGTTCTCTGGCTTGGCGTGGCGTGGCCGCCCAATGAACAGAGCGAACGCTATGTCCAAGTGATTTTGCGCGACGAAGGCGGCGTGGTCATTGAATCTCACGTTCTGCGCACCATCGTCAAGCGAAAATCGAGCTTTGAAGCCCGGAAAAAACACAGCGCCCTTGAACGAGCACGCAACTGGGCTACCCGCCCGCTGCCCAAGGTCTGAAACCTGAAACCACGCCGCAGGGCGTGTGTTCATGCTTGTGATGGAAGCGCGCACCTTATGGCGGTCCTCTGCTTCGCCAGCCACAGGGGAGTTTCAGAATGGAAGCATGGGATGTCATTGTGCTTGGAGACGGGCCCGCTGCACTTCACGCCGCTGCTGAAGCAGCGAAATCCGGTGCAAGCACCTTGATGATGTCGTCAACCGGTTTGGGCAACCCGGGCATGAGCGCCCTTGAGGGCCTTTCGGCACCCATTCAGGAATCAAATAACCGCAGTCACCGTGAGGACACAATTCGATGCGGCGCTTTCCTGTGCGACCAAGACATGGTCGCTGAAACCACAGCGGGCGCTATCAAGCACATTGACCTGCTTGAGCGTCGAGGACTCAACTTCCGAAGAGACCAACAAGGTCTGCCAATGGTTCGAAAGGCGGCTGGTCACCAGCAACCTCGGACCGTGGACGCGGGTAGCGCCACGGCCCTCGGTTTGCAACAACTCGGTGAGGAACAATGCATGCGCCACGGCGTCATCCGACGAGGCGACCAAGTTCCACTGACCCTCGTTCACACCAAGCAATCCGTTGAGGGATTGGTGGCTGTTGACATGGTCAACGGGAAGATCATCGGTCTTCAATGCAAGGCACTCATCATCGCTGACGAGGGCTTTGAAGGTGCTTTCTCATCGGGCGTTGTAGGCCTTGGCATGGACATGGCGTTCCGAACAGGGGTTGCTCTGCGAGACATGGAATTCATGACCCATCACCCGCTGACCATCAAGGGAACCAACGTCTTCTTGCCGACAGGACTTCTCCTTGACGGCGCCCAACTCCACGAAGCCTCAGGGGCGGCCATCGACATCGATGGGCAATCTTCTCTCGAGATCACCGCTTCACTATTGGCTGCGGTTCAACCTGTCTTGGATGCTCGAAACATGGGCTTGAGCGCATCATGGTGGGGCTCGTTGTTCCGCTTGGTCAAGCAGCGAACGGGCATTGACATGAACCGCCAAACCGTACCGTTGGAACCAACCGTGGGCCACACCCTCGGCGGACTTCCCGTTGATGGAAACGGCCGATGCGTGGTAGGGACATGGTCCCGCTGGTTCACAGGCCTCTACGCTGCTGGCGATGCCGCTTGTACGGGTCTTCATGGCGCAGCACCCTTGGCTGGCAATCGCCTGCTCGACGCCCTTACGTCCGGGGCAGCTGCAGGAAAGCATGCCGGCGAGTGGGTGGCTGACCGCAAATTCAGTGCGGCCGCCGGTCTTGAAGCAGCGGTGGAAGACGCACAGGCCGATGTCTCCGCCATGATGGAATCGGAGGAGGCCACGCACGTGGTTCGCTGCGGTACGGTGATGTCCAGCCTCCACAGCGCTTTGGCATCAACATCCACCTTTTCAGCCGAGTCCATGGCAACCCTCCAAGCCAAGATTGAACAACTCAGCATCACGGCAGAATCCCTCCACCTTGACCAGCACTCATTGATTGCCAACACCAATCTCTTGGAAGTCTTGCGAACACAAGCGGCCGTCCGCATGGTTTTGGCTTCTGTTCAGAGTGGATTGGCCCGAGAGGAATCCAGAGGGTCGTTTACCCGAGAGGACTTCCCTGAGGCCAACGATGACTTCCTGCACCACATCACCATCGACCGAGAGGGCACCACCGGAACCTTGGCCATCAAGAAAGGAGCCGGCGGCCACTGGGTTCTTCCTCCACAATGAAGAAAGACATCGGGGCCCACCGACCCGTTATGACCACGCTGTTTGAGAAGATTCTCTCCGGCGACATCCCCTCACACGCCGTGGCGAGCGG
>JAYYBT010000027.1:0-9870 GCA_036162675.1 Thermoplasmatota archaeon | reverse complement strand
TTCACTTGGCCAACGCCCACGCAAACGCAACCACGCTTCGCTGCAAAACATCAGCCCGTACACCGAGGCGAGCCAAAGGGTTGGACGGCCCCAGGTGGAAAGCGAGGAGTCATCGGGCAACACGCCGCTTTGGAAAGCGAGTAAGCAGCACAGCCACACAAGCGTCGCTCCGTGAACAATCCAGCGTACCGCGCTCAGCAATTCGCGTGAGGTCGCTCTCATTTCGGTCAGTTCGGCCTTTGTTAGGAGCGCTGAAACGCCAACGATTTTGTCGAGCGCAGAGCCACCGTTCCAACGAATCCGACCCAATTGGAAACGGGTCAGGTACTCGATACTTGAGAACAAGGTGACCCACACAACCACCACTTCAAGGAAGGGTTCAGCGCCTCGCAAATCGAGTGAACCGAACACGACCCATCCCAGCAGGACCCATAACCAAATGACCTGCAGCATTTGGAAGGTGTGAGCAAACCGACTCAATTTTTGCAAGAGTTCAGCATCGTGGCTAAGCACCCATTCCAGCACCAATACCCCTGCCGCAGCAAGGCATGTCGTGGCGCTCACAAGCAACCACCAACCCGAAAGATCAGCGTCTCGCCAGGCCAACATCAGCGCCGCCATGACCCAACCGAGGACGAGCACGGTCGCCACGTTGGTCGCCGCCTGCATGGTGTAGAGCGGGTCTCGCCCGTCTCGAAGTACGGCGAAGCCACCCATGAGTTTCACTTCAAACGCAGAATCGTCAACGATGCCGTGGCCAGCAGCCGCCATGCCTCCGGCGGATTTGATTCGAGCGGCCTCAACGATGCTTTCGGCAGCCCCGTGCTCCCACGAATCTGCGCTGCTCCACGATGAGCCTCGACTGGCAGCGTGAGCCGCTCCTGCACCGCGGGAACGACCGCCTCTGGCCGAACGCGTCTTGGCCCATGCACGTATCTCGGGCGTGATGATCTCCTCCACTTGGTCTTCATTGAGCGGCGCGCCGTGGTCGGTGTAGAGCCAACGGCACTGGATGGGAACGGGATTGGCGTCCACGTCGGGCGCGACCATCTGAAACTGGCCGGGCCCAAGTGTGGGGAGTTGGGCGACCAAATCTTGGTCACCGCCGCTTTCCTTGAGCAGGTGGCGAACTTTCTCAACATCCTGCGGTTGTGTGAAACGACCGATGAAGGTGGTGTTGGCTTGGGCCAGAATCTTGTAGTCAACGTCACTGACGTTTTGGGTCGCCAGCACACACGCTACGCCGTACTTCCTTGCCTGTTTGAAGATGAGCTTGATGAGGTCCTTCGCTGGAGGATTGCGTGGATGGGGCGGGAGGTAAGGCGCCACCTCATCCATGAAGAACAGCAACTTGAGTTCGCCGTCAGCAGGTTGTTGCGTCAGCATCCAATCATAGAGTTCGCGAGATAATTCTTGGACGAAGTATTGCTTTTGGTTCTCGTCCTGAATGGTGTTGAGGTAGACAATGTTGAGCGGGATTTTCCCCGGCACCGCCGGTTCAACGAAGGCATCGATATCGATGGGCACACCGTTGGAAAAGAGAAGTTGATTCACACCCGACGAAAAGGCTGCAAGTCGGCGAGCAAGGTCGTTGCGTGTTGACTTGGGAAGCCGCTCTTCAAAGTCCGTCAGCCGGTGTTCAATCATGACCTCGTTCCATGTTGGCGGGTCCACCTTCTCTTCTTCCTCGTCCTGGTCAAAGCATTCCGGGTAGAGGTGGCGAATGAATTCTTGATGTGGCTCACGCACCACGCGGGCGAGGGCTTGGAAATCACCGACATTGAGCCCGCAACGGGTCCCTTCCACGAGAATTTCATAGAGAAAAGGCTTGACCGTTTTTCCCTGTGCCTTCTCCACGTCAAATCCGGCAAGGTTGGCGAAGCCTGCAGCGACCATGTCCCACGCTGTGATGGCTTCTTCCGGGTCCAAATCGGCCGGCGGCGCTCGGAACGGGTCAATACAAAGGGGCAAGCCCTTGCTTCGAAGCGGCGTCCATATCCGAACTTCGCAACGGTCGAGCAACTGCTTGGCTCGGGCGACGATCCCGTCTTTTTCCTCGAGTTCGCCCATATCGATGCCGAGCGCCAACCGAGCAAGGTCACCTTGTGGGTCGATGATGAGGGACGGAATGCCAGCGAGCGCCGCTTCTTCGATGAGCGCCTTGGCCATGACGGTTTTTCCCGACCCGGTTGACCCCAGCATGGCGCCGTGGCGAGCGAGCACCTGAGGGGCGATGTCAATCGGGTCGCCTGTGTCCCTTCGGTTTCCCAAAAACAGGCCCTTTGGTTTGTATTGGCGGGTTGGTGAGGAGGCAGAGGGCGTTGCAGGGGCGGGTTGTGCAGGCGTTTCCTCGGTGAATAAATCGTCAACAAGGCCTCCAAATGGAAGACCTTCCAACATATCTGGCTCGGACGAAGGCGACGGCTCACCACCCTTGTCCGGAGACACCATGGAGGGCCGAACTTGGTTGGGGGTCTTCAAAGGCGCGATGAGGAGGGTGGCGAAAACGCACACTCAAGGAGGAGAAGAGGCACGCCGAGGCATGGAACGCATCCCCATGGCTCGACCGTCTTGGGACGACGACATGCGCGCAGCGGCCGCCGATACGTTGGATTCTCTTCATTGGGTCAAGGGGCCGCAAGGCAAAGCGTTTGGAAAGGAATTTTCCGAGTACTGTGGGGCCGTCCAAGGAACGCCTTGTCAGAGCGGGTCGGTTGCTCTCTGGGGTGCGTTGCGCCTTCTTGACATCGGCCCGGGCGACGAAGTGCTGGTCCCCTCTTTGACCTACATCGCTACGGCGACGTGCGTTTCCCTCGTTGGTGCCACCCCGGTTTTCGTCGACGTTGAGCCCGACCATTGGTGTGTTGACCTTGCTTCGCTTGAAGCGGCACGAACGCCACGGACCAAAGCCGTCATCGCCGTTCATCTCTTTGGACAGATGTGCGATGATGCATTGGTTGGTTGGTGTAACGAGCACGGCATCGCTTACATCGAAGACGCCGCTCAAGCACACGGCGCTGTGGCAGCCTCGGGCATCAAAGCGGGCGGCGTCGGCGATGTCGCCTGTTTCTCCTTCTTCCCCTCGAAAAACCTCGCCGTAGGCGGTGAGGGCGGGATGATGATGACACGGCGCGATGACCTTGCTGCGAGGATGGACGCCTTGGTCAACCACGGCCGAGACGCCCGTTTGGAATCGCATGAACTCGGCTCAAACTTGCGCATGTCTGAGGTTACGGCCTCCATCGGGCGCGTGCAACTCCAACGGTTGGATGGGTGGTTGGCCCGCCGTCGTGCGATTGCCCAACGCTATCACGAAGCCTTCACCTCACTTCCCGGCTTGAACGTCCCTGCTGTGCGAGAAGAAACCCATCATGCATGGCACCAATACTGCCTTCTGGCCGAGGACCCGCAACACCTGCGAGATACGCTTGAGGAAGCCGGCGTTGATTCCCGCATCTACTACGCGACCCCTTGCCATCGTCAACAGGTCTATGCAAACCATCCACAGCACGAGCAATCGTTTCCCGTGACCGACGACATCGCTCATCGTTTGGTGGCCATTCCAGTCTTTCACCAAATGACCGATGATGAGGTTAATCGCGTGATTCAAGCGGTTGTCGCCTCAATCGGTTCGTGATGCGAGGGTTTCGGCGAGGGCTCGGTTCGACCATGAACTCAGTCCAGTGATCTCATGTCCCGCCCACGGAGGAAGTTCGTCAATCTCCTGTTCTGCTTTCAATTCAACCTCCACCAACACAAGCCCGGCAAGCTTGCCTTCAAATTCATCGGTTTCCCATTCCAGGCCCTGGGCGTCTTTCCAAACATATCGCGTTTTGTGGATATGCGGCACTTCTCTTTCATGGAGAATATTCCTGTACGTTTCCTCTGAAATGTCGCCTTCAATCTCATAGTTTGAAGCCTCGTCTTGGAGGTCGCCCTTTGTCTTTGAAGTGAAGATGAATCGGTCGTTTTGCTTTCGTAATCGGGCTCCCCATCCCGAGTTGTTCCGGTAGCGAATGAGATTCTCATTTTCGAGGGCAAACAACACCGTCCCGTCGTATTCCAACACATCGCCATTGAGTGATAGCAATTCACGGTCCAGATAGTGTTGCACGATGTGTTTTGGGTCATCGTTTCGCCAAGGTTTTTCCTCACGCGCATCGACAAAAAACCGCTTTTCTCGCTCTATGCTTCCTTCAGTCCCCATGGTATCATTCCCCAAATTTTTGCTCACCGACCGCTATTGGTTGAGGGGCATACGCCACTGGCTGAGTCTGGACGGCTACAAATTGCACGTCCTCGATGAGTTCAGTTCCGGGCGGGCCCAACGTGACCCGGTCAACATTGAAACGGTCGTCGTTGATGAGGGTGGGATCACCTCGCGCAAGCCGTTGTTCAAGTTGACGTGATGTCGAAAAGGCTCGCCAAATCAACCACGCTGGAAAGAGGAGGCTAAGCGAAGCCAACGTCATTTCCAACAGCATGCCTTCACCCGTTTCGCTTTGTCAAACCGTCCCATGAAGCCCGTGCATACGCTGCTGCCGCTTGCTTTGGATCGTCGGCTTTGTGGATGCCCGAACCCACGATGATGCAGTCCGAGCCGGCCATGACCGCTTCGGTGGGGTCGCCGTATCGCTGCCCCATTTCCCCATCGCCTACAGCGAGGTTCACACCCGGCGTCCAGATCATCTTCTCCTCACCAACAGCGGCACGCAACGCCTTCAATTCCTCAGGCCGTGAACCGTTTCCAATGAAGCCGAACACACCTGGGTGGGCCGCCCCCTTTTCCACCACTTCAGCCGTGTAGGCAGGGTGGAGCAGGTTTCCGCGACTTGACATTTGAGCCAGAAGAAGAACGCCACCGGTGCGACCGACGTCCGTCCAACCGGCCTGCAAACCGTCAACAACATCGGGCCCGCTGATGAGGTGGGCCGTGACCAAATCGGACCATGAGCGAATGTCGTAAATGCCGGCCATTTGTGCTCGGCTGATTTTCCCGATGTCTGCGAATTTCCGGTCTTCAAAAATGAGCAGATTTGCTTCGTGAGCTGCTTGACAAAATTCGGCCCATGCTTTCGGCGTCCAATCATCGACCAAATCCACATGCGTTTTGAGCGCTGCCACGTGTTCGCCCACATCCTCGATGAGGTTGAAGAGGCCCGTCATGGTGTTTCGGTCAGCGGCGAGGCAGACCAAGGATTGCTTGGCCGTGGCCACTTTCATGTAGCGCTTGGCCAATGGCGACGCCGAACTTTGCCAGCGCATCCCCCACGCCTCACTTGGCTCCATGGTGGAGGCTGTGCGCCCCCCCTCCTCAATGGTTGTGGCGATGGGTGGCTCAAGATGTGAACATCATGTTCATGATGCACCCGTTCGTCCGAGGACCATGCGACAGGCGGTTCTTCTGGTCCTTCTGTTGTTGCTGATGCCGCTTTCTGGATGCTTTGGCCAAACCGAGGCAACCCCTGAAAGCGAGATTGAGAGCATGTACCCTGACATCTACGACCGTCACACCCTCGAGTGGAATTGGACCGGCTCTTATGCCCGAGTCTTGCAGGACGGCCCCCATCAACCGCTCCCCGTGCAGGAAGCCTTCATCGAAGTTGACACCACCGGTACCTGGGAAGGCGGTCCAAACACCGCGGACGTCCACCTCTCATACTGGCTCCCGTCCAACACCGAGGCTGGTGAACAAGTGCCCGTTATCGCCATCGTCAGCCCGTATTTCGATTACGGCTCACCCGGCAGCCAATCCACACCAACCAACGTCGTTGGCGCTGGGCGCGGGGAATTCATTTACGACAATTTCATTCCTCACGGCTACGCTTTGGCACAAGTGGCCGTGTTCGCAACCGAGGAAAGCACGGGGTGTTTCGACTATCGTGGCGACGGCGAGGGCCAAGGCATTCACGAAGCCGTGGAGTGGCTCGGTACCCAGAATTGGAGCAATGGCCACGTTGCCATCTACGGCAAATCCTACGAGGGCGCAACGGCTTGGGAAGCGGCCGCTCAGGGTAGCGAGTACCTCAAGACCATCGTACCCATTTCAGGGACGACGGCGCTCGGTCCGTTGCTCTACAAGAACGGCAGCGCCGAGGCGCGCAGCCAAGTCATGCACTCCAATTATGGCGGCTCCATTTTGGATTACGACAGCGACGACCTCGACAACATGTGCGGCGATGTGGTTGAAGGCTTCCTTGCTGGCCCAACGCGGTACGGTCTTGGAGAACTCGACCCGTACATGGACAATTACTACGACGAGCGAAGCCACATCGACAAGGCGCTCGGCAAATACAACGGGAGCATCTATTGGGTCCAAGGTATGCAAGATTGGAACGTTGACCCCCATCAGGTCTTCGGCGGTCCGCCCGGCACCCACTGGTACCAGGCCTACATCGATGCTGGTTACGAAGTGGGCGGCATGCTCGGTCAGTGGGAGCACAATTACCCCGACCAGTGGACCAAACACAACAACCAGGAATCGGGTTATGGCGGCGAAGCCATCCAGAACATGACTCGCTGGGATTGGGGCCAAGACCTGTTTGAATGGATGGAGTACTACCTCAAAGGCATCGGCGAGCGCCCCGCCCTTCACGCACAAATTCAGCGAAACGATGGTGAGTGGCGCATCGAGGAGACGTGGCCTCCCGCCGACCTCGAATGGCAACCCGCTTCGTGCTCAGCAAGCGGTTCGGTCGGCTCATCCTCCACTGTGGTCGTCGCTTGTGATGCCATGTCAATGGAACACGACACCCACATCAGCGGTCTGCCGACACTGCATCTCGACGTCACGCCTTCGTTTGATGGCGGCCAAATTTTCGCCGAACTTCGCGACGCCGAGACCGGCCTCCGTTTCGGCCACGCCACCATGGATGTTCGCTACCATGCAGGCGGCTACGACGCTCAAACTGTGATTCCTTTCGCGCCGATTACGATGCTGATGGAATTCCAGGGCATGGACGTCATTCTGCCTGCTGGGCACGCACTTGAGATCGTCTTGACGCAATCAGGCGAAGATTACCTGCCACCCGCATGCAGTAACACCTGCCCCATCACGGTGAACTCGGGCGAGCTGACCCTCCCTGTCATCGACCGAGACGGCTCAACCATTCTCATCACCCCGCAGGGTGAAGACGCTGCCAACAACCAGTAAGCACCTCGGCGGCGCGTTTCAGCGAGTTTCGACTCCTCAATGCAGGAATTGAGCATCTGCGGGGCAAATGACCTCCACACCGCGCAATTGTCAACAGATATGCAAAGCCATCGCAAAATAACAAGCATAATTACAATAAATACTCTATTTTATGAACAAATGATTTGAACTTTTGCAATATTTCTATGCGTATGATTCATATACCGCCCTCATAGCGAGGCGGATGATAACCATGTCTGACAAAGCAAAACTGGAATACATCTGGCTCGACGGATTTGAACCGACCCAAAGCATGCGAAGCAAAACCATGATCCGCAGCGATTTCGGCGGCACGGTGGCGGAATGCCCCATGTGGTCGTTCGACGGTTCGTCCACCCTGCAAGCTGACGGCGGCGACTCTGACTGCCTCCTCAAGCCCGTTGCCATCTACCCCGACCCCGACCGCATCAACGGGTACCTCGTCATGTGTGAAGTCCTCAACGCTGACGGAAGCCCCCACCGAACGAACGGCCGCGCCACCATCAACGACGACGACGACGACTTCTGGTTTGGCTTTGAGCAGGAATACTTCCTCTGGGACCCAGAGACCAACCTGCCCCTCGGCTTCCCACGCGACCAAACGCCACAGGGTCAGTTCTACTGCTCCGTGGGTGCCAAGAACGCGTTCGGCAGGGACATCATTGAATCCCACCTCGACATGTGTCTGGAAGCCGGCTTGAACGTTGAAGGCATCAACGCTGAAGTCGCTGTGGGCCAGTGGGAGTACCAAATCTTCGCCAAGGGCGCCAAGGACGCCGGCGACCAAATTTGGGTTTCTCGATACCTCGCAGAGCGCAACGCTGAGAAATACGGATTGTCCATCGATTGGCACCCCAAACCTCTCGGTGACACGGACTGGAACGGCTCGGGCATGCACGCCAACTTTAGCGACGGCCGCATGCGCGACGAGGGCGGCGAGAAGCTCTTGTCTGAGATCTGTGAAGCTTTTGGAAAGAACATCAAGAAGCACATCGACGTGTACGGTGCTCACAACGAGATGCGACTGACCGGGAAGCACGAGACCCAATCCATTCACGAGTTCTCCTACGGTGTCTCGGACCGCGGCGCCTCCATTCGAATCCCCATCGGGACCATCGAAGACGGTTGGAAGGGTCGCCTTGAAGACCGACGCCCAGCCTCCAACGGTGACCCCTACAAGATCGCAGCGGTCATCATCGAGACGACCAAGTCGGCTTACTGAGCCCCAACGTTCAGCGCCTCACGGCGCCGCAATCGTTGAACGCCGATGAGCACGGCCAAGATGACCACAAGGGTGAACACGTTCGCCACGATCATCGCCATGGACTCGATCAGAACGCCGTAAAGAAGCCACAAGGAAAGGGCGATCGTGACCACCGTGAAGGTCGTCAACGAGATGCCTTCGTGCCGTTCGTGCACCCACACGTCACGGATTTGTGGTATCCACGCGATGATGCCCAGCCCGCCGGCCAGCAAGCCGATGGCTTCAATCCACAATTCGGTCATGGACTTCCGGCGCTCGTCAACCGGTTTCAAGGCTTCTGGGACGACTGTCCGAGATGGTCGTTCAGGGAAGGGGTGGAGAGGTTGATGGAGGCGATGGTCGACCAGGGAATGTCTTCAGGTGATTTCTTGCCGACAACGTGCATTCGCATGGTGGTCCCGTAAGGCAAGCTGGCCTCAATGCCGCGTTCGCCGGTGGCGAGTTGGAGTTTGCTCGGCTTCGATGAAAGAAACGCACGCCATCTTCCCGGATGCACCACCGTTCCTGTCAGCGGCGAACGCCGTTCAGCCTGCCATGATTCGACGGAACCCCCCAATCCAAGATCCAACACATCGCCTTTGCACATCAGCCCGCCGTTGAGTTCCACCTCATCCCAGGTACCGAATCCGGCGAGCGTCTCGAGCAAACCTTCGTTCAGTGCGCCGGGGTCTTCTTCCTCAAGCAAGCCGATGAAGCCGGCTTCGTCTTTCACGATGCTTCCCAAGTCCATGACATTGGTTGGCCAGTCGAGGTTGCGGTTGGTGAAGGCCAGAACCACGCGAACGTCAACACCGTCGTCCTTCCCCACCCGTTCATTGTGCATCGCAACAAGCATCCGAGATTTCCGGGCAATGCGCTGGTTGACGGTGCTGTGATTGTGCGTCGTCCCGTTCTTCCGGTGTTGAATGAAGTCCTCCTCGGCGTTGATTTCAAAGGACCCCGACCAGTGTTTTTGCTCAACCACGAGCAATGTGTTTCCACCGACGATGACCAAGTCGATTTCTCGCTTTCCACCCTGTTCAGCATCGGGTATGCGCACGGATTCAAAGACGTGCCAACCGTTCTTTTTTCCAGCAGCTCGGCTGATTTTCGCAAGCCGCTGCTCGGCCAATTCACCGGCACGATGAATGTCATCGGGGGGATGATGGCGTCGTCGTTCCCGCCACCATTTCCAACGTTGGGAGAGTTTCATGCTGTTCACCGCAAGAGTTCATCCACGCTGCCCACGATGACGGAGGGTCGTTGTTCAGCCCCATCCGGCAATGCGTCAACATCGGCTTGCGTTGCCTCGCCAGAAAGGACGAGCACCCCCACAACACCTGCGCGTGTCGCCATGGCCATGTCCGTGTAGAGTCGGTCGCCCACCATGGCGCAGCGTTCTGGTTGCAGCCCAAGCGCTTCGATTTTGTGAAGGATCATGCCGGCGTTGGGTTTG
>JAYYBT010000026.1:0-9894 GCA_036162675.1 Thermoplasmatota archaeon | reverse complement strand
TGGACCTCAACGGCCAATCCGCCGTCATCAACCACCCGGTGACCCTTCGCTTTTCAACCACTGAACTTGTGACCGACGGCAAGCGCATCGACCTGCTGAGAAATTTCATTGTGGTCCAACCTGCCCCGCTTTGGAGTGATTTCTCGATGACACTCGATGCCCGTTCATCAGCATTCACGGCGTTCAGCAACAGCCGAGTGAAGGAATCCACGGCGTTCGACTTTTCCGTTTCTCGCTTACCTTGGGGTGACCGCATCCACCTTGACGGTGAGGGCCTTGAACAGAGTGAAAACTTCGCTTTTGAGGCCCTGCCTACGAGCAATTTGATCTACGCTCCCCTCTCGCTTTCGGTGCTAACCTTGGTGGGGTTGCTGGGGGCCTTCGTTGTGGGTCTCCGGTTAACCCGTCATCGCCGTCGCTCCTACCTTTATCTCGAATTGGTTCTGGTGCCCTTGGTCCTTCTTGTGACCATGTTTGGATACCCGCCGGTGTTTATCGGTACGGCTGTGGGCGCAGTTGGGCTTATTTGGTTGGTAACGGCCATTGCGAGTCCTCGTCTTGTCGGTGGGCCACGGGCAACGCTCCGTGCAAATCATCCGAAGATACCCTGCCCTGCATGTCAAACGATGAACGCCGTAACCACTGATGAACGCCCTCACCGATTCAATTGCGTTGGCTGCGGGCGTGTCATCAAACTGGTGGCTTAATCAAAGGTTGAGGCCCTTCAGGTTGTCAACGAGTTGAACGGCTTCTTGATAGTCTCCGGGTGAGAAGTATCCCACAAATTCTTGGTTCTCATCAACGGCCACAACGGCTTGTGGACTTCTGGTTTGGATGTCTGCAAGTACCGATTTGAGCGAATCCTTGAGCTCAACTTGCATGAAATCCATTTCCATGTATTCGTGGCATTGGGCAGCCTCGCCATCAACACCTTCACTCATGGCCTTGATGAGTTGGCGTTGGCCGAGCACGCCTTTGACTCGCTGGTCATCGTCGAGGACCACAACGATGCCCCCCGATATGGTGAGCAATCGCTTTGCGGCTTCCCGGAGGGTATCGGCGACCCCCACCGTCATGTGTTCATCATCAAGCGTCAGGTCGGCCACCGTCTTTCCCATAACCTCACGAGGACGGTTGAGGGTTTTGGTTCTTGCTTCTCATTCGTCCTGAAGTTCTTCATGGCAGAGCATCAAACTTCCATCCTCCATGACGCGTGCATAACCGACACGCTCCAGTTGGACAATTGTTCCCGTTGGGTGCTTATGCCGTTCCATCCGACCCTCAATGCGGAAGCACGTGTCGTCTTTTGTGCCGACCAGCACACCTTCGATGCTGTTTTGGTCGGATAACCAGTGGACGATGGGACGCTTATCGCTTCGTTCAATGCTCTCGAGGTGCGCCTCTCGGTCGTGCAACGCAACATCAGCAAATTCCTTCAATCGGAGGTCCATTTTCTCGAGGTCATCACCTTCAAGCCATACCTTCCCGTTTTCGAGACTCCAACGACGAACACCCATGTTGGGGTGGTTGGGGTGATGAGGTAACTCAAGGGTCGGTTCGTAATCACCAACCAGGTCAAACGACACGGCATGTCGAACGAAGGACAACCGAGGGGCATCGTCGTCAACGACCTTGGTGTTGTGGGCATAGAGCGTGGCCAATGGAACGGAAATGTCCTTTTGGGTGATGCCCAATTCAAGCCAAAAATTTCTCAGCGCAAGTGCTTGGGTTCCCCGCTTTCGAAGTCCAGCAAGTGTTGGGAGGCGAGGGTCATCCCAATCACTGTATTTTTCATCCTCGATGTCCGTACGCATTTGGGAAGTTGAGAAGCCACCCCATTCGTGAACTTTCACCCTCCCCCAATACATCGTCTCTGGATAGGTCCACCCAAAGTGCTCGTACAGCAGTGTTTGTTTGCGAGTAGAATCCATCAGGTCTTTCCCTCTGATGATGTGGGTGACGCCTTGGAGATGGTCTTCAACGGCGCTTTGGAAGTCCAGCAAGGGCCACACCGTGTAGGTCGAACCAATCTCTGGCCGAGGATGGGGGTGAGCATTGGTGTCTTGCAATCGAAGAGCAGGCCAATCACGAAGGGCGGGATTTTTGAGTGTCATGTCCGTTTTTACTCTAACAACAGCTTCTCCAGGCTTGAAATTTCCATTCAACATTCGTTTCCAAAACACCATGTTGTCTTGAGGCGTTTGTGTTCGGCACGGGCAGTTGGTTTTGGATATTCGAAATTCCTTGAATTCCTCTGCGCTGCAGCGACACACGTAGCCAAACCCTTGCTCTAACATGGTGGTGGCGTGTTCGTAGTAGGTCTCAATGCGGTCGGAGGCGACCACCACTCGGTCGGGTTTTCGACCGATGAGCCATTCCGTTTCTTGCTGAATTTGCTCGTAGGCTTCGAGCATCGGTGGTTTGACTTTGGTATCGGTGTCGTCAAAGCGAAGGATGAATTCTCCTTCGTACATTTCTCGATAGGTGCTGTTGATGACCAGACCTCTGGCGTGGCCAAATGAGAGCGGGCCGTTGGGATTTGGGGCAAAGCGAAGAACAACCTTGCCCTTGGTGGCGTTGTTCAAGTCCGGAAGGCCTTCCCGACGAGCCTTTGCCTCGCGCTTCTCCAACAGATGCGGTGCTTCATTTTCGAGCACGGCTCGGACCGCTTCCAACCCCTTTTCACTCGCCATGGTGTTGGCTTGACCCACCTCCTTGGCGACCAAGCCCGTGACAGCCTTTCCGTGTTGCTTGAGGTCGTCTCGCATGCCCATGATTCGCCCGATAACCGAACCAACGGCGGCTTTCCCTTCGTATTCAAGGACGTTCTGCAGAGCGACATGCCGGATGAGGTTCAGCGTTTCATCGTCTGGGGTCCAATCCATCTCGCTCAGCCCAACCAAGGGACACCCCTTCAAGAAATGCGTGTATCTTCGGATTGGAAGAGGCGTTGTTGAATCGTACGCTGTTGCCCTCTCACGGGGACATCTCCTTGGCGATGAACGGACCAAAATCGTTCCACGGTCGCCCATCCCCAACGCACATCCTCGTCGATGGCTGATTGCAATATGAGGTCTCCAAGTGCTGCTTTCGTGTTCGGGTCGCTGGGGTAGCCCGAACCGACATTGAAGCCCACTCGTGCCGCCATGGCAGCGATGCTACGGTCCCGTTCCTCTTTGGCGAGAATGCTGGCCATGGCCACCACAGGATAACGTGTGTCGGCCTTGTGTTCGGAGGTCATTCGACTCTTCGGCCATGGCCATTGAGGCAAGTCAGCGAGAATGCGCTGGGTGAATCGTTGCGCATTCACGTCGCAGGCATCGGCGAAAATCTGGACGCCTTCCTTTGAAGGAAGTGTTTCAAGCGCTTGACGGAACCCATCGACTTCAAGCCAATTCAAACCCTTTCCTTGGAGTGCAAGGTCGATGGTTTCCGCTGAGAGGGTGACGGTGGTTCCGTACCAGCCGTGTTCATCTTGGCTTTGGTTGAACCATGCCTCAATCTCTTGTCGTCGAGCGGGTGTCAAATCTTTGGAATCCTTTACCCCTGCTTCAACGAGCAGTGATTCTTTTTCCTCGGGGATGCAGCAGATGCCGATGACCAAGGGGCCGAGAACGGGTCCACGTCCAGCCTCATCGATGCCAACCAGCATGTTCTCTCCTCAAAATTCCAAATCGTCCACCGGCTCCTCGGGTGTATTGTTCACCTCTGGGGTTGGCGTGTTTGTTTCTTGCTTGGGCAAGAGTTGATTGTTTTCTGCGAGTGGTTGATGCCGTTCGCCCGCTTGGAGCGAAGCAAGCATGGCATCCGCTTGTGATTTGTTGGCTTCCTCTGTACGAGCATCGAGCACGATGGTCGCAGCGGAGACGAGGTTGCTATCGACCGGGGCTTGGCTTGGCTGAGCCGCACCGTGTTGGTGGCGAAACATGGCTTCGTAGGTTTCCTTTGGGACACTTTGGGTGGGCTGTACAGGTGTCGGTGGAAGTTCAGCCACGTCCTTTTCCCCGTACTGGCTCATCCAATCATCGGCCGAAGTTTCCGTTTCCTGGTAGGGCAGGGTGCCTTCTTGTTCGAGGCGTCGTTCTCGGTCGATAACCGCCTTGTAGATGATGATGCCTGCCAAGAGGATACAGGCGACCACACCCCACCATGCCTTGACGTAGAGGCCAACAGTGTTGGCCATGCCACCCCAATCAAATCCCCCGTCCGCGTCGGGTTGGGGTTGCCACTCAACGCCGAGGTAGTCACCTGTGCTCGTGTGAATAAACGGGAGTTCTGGCGAGAGTCGGGACCGAATGGTGGTGTTGATGTAGACGGTGCCGTTACTCGTTTGGTCTTGAGGAAGTTGAACCCAGGCTCGTATGGTGAAGTTTGAATTGAGCGGGATGTCGTTGATTTCAAAGGAACGGGGGAACTCCACCCCATCTTCGTACACAGCGATGTCGGGTGGGATGAAGCCCATGTCAACGGAGTGACTGGATTGGAGTTGCACCGTCAAGCCGTCAACGGCGTTTCCTTCGTTGCGAACTTCCATGGCGATGGATAATCTTCCTTTGGCGTTGACTTGTTCCTCTACGTTTCGGAAACTCCAATTGATGACCGGGGCGACTTTCATGGGAACATCGACATGGTCAACGGTTGCACCGGTGTCGTCCACCACCTCGATTGTGGAGGTTCCGAGGGTAAAGGCCATGGCTTCAGCAGATGCTTGGAGTGTCGCTGTCGCGAATGTTTTGATTTCATTTGGTTGGAGCAAGAGTGTCTCGCTGGGAAGCCCAAGGCTGAACCCGTCGGTCGTTCCCCCGTTTCGCAAGAGGAAGGTGTTGTATGAATTCCCTGTGTTCTGGACGCTGAGAACCACTTCACATGTCTGATTTGGGATGACGGCTTGACATCCATTTGCTACGTATGTGAGGTCTGCCGAGGAGGTTCGGTTGATGATGGCTTTTGTTTTGACCTTGAGGGTGTTGGCTTTCGCACCACTGGGAAACACCTGCAACTCAACATTCATCTCGCCTTGGAACTCATTTGGAGCCTGGAACCCGATTTCGATGGTTCGTGATTCGTTGGGTTGGAGGACGACATCTTCCAAACCACCGAAGAGGGCGACGACCCAACCACTCGCGTTGAACCGGTCGGCGGGACTCGTGTTCGGCAGCGGGTTGCCATCAGCGGTTAGGCCTTGGAGCGTGATGTTGAGCGTGTTGGGCGTGTTTCCAACGTTTCGTACGACGGCATTGACGCGCACATCTTGGTTGGGAGCCACTTCGGCTGCAGCCTCTATGGAGTCAATGCTGACGTTTCTCTTTTCGTTCATCAAGAGGTCAAAGTTCCATGTTGAAACAGCCTTGTCAAGACCCGATATTGCAGAGAGCGTAAACCTTGGACCGGTGTCTGCAAGGGGGGCGCCATCGATGACCGCCGGTACATCCACCCAGAGGTAAACATAGGAGAGCGTGTTTGGTGCCATGGTGATGTAAGCCTCTGTTCCGTTCGTGTCCGCCATGTTCCAACCCCAATTCCATCCTGAGGAGGTGTAGAGATTGAAGGTGACATCATCGGTGAGGGTGGCGTTGTTGGTCAGGTTCACGGCGACCGAGGTGCGAACCAATTCATCAACTGTAAAGGCGATGTAATCGTCAACCCCAAACGAGAGGTTTGACCACGGCACGACATGAACGGTCATCTCGACCGTTTCGTTCAAGGACGTATCGAGGTCGCTGGTGATTGAAAACGAGACCGTGTAGTCTTGCAATGCAGCGTTGGCGTCCGCTCGGAGGCCGAACGCCATTTGCTTGAGATGATTGGGCACCAAGAGTTCGGTTTTTGGCAACCCTACCGTGCTCAATGAGCCTGGCAACGACAGAGGCTCAACGGTAAAGGCTTGATTTTGGTCGGCCTTGTTGTGCACCGTGATGTAGGTGCTGACCGTTTCATTGCGGTGAACATAGATTTCACTGGGTGCTGTGAACGACATCAATTCACCATCGCGCGCCTCTTCGGTTCCCAAACCCGCTACGATGGGAAAGGCGAGGTGTGAGATGAACACGGCGATGAGAAACGCCCACCTCATGTTTCATGGTCGTCGCTCTCCCCTATCAATCACTCCCTTTGGTGGACAAGCAGGTGTCGGTGGCTTCATGAAGAAAGGGGCAATGGGAGGGCCATGCCACCGTTTTGGCCGTTCAAGAAAAAGGAGGCCGTGGTGCAACTCGAAGAAACGGCTCCCGCACCGATTGTCTACAAGCGTGGTGAGGACCCCAATGCACGGCCGGATGTTGAGGCGGATTCGGGGGCGTACAAAGACGCCTTGGCCTTGTTTGGAGACGGTTCGCAAAAAGTCGAAGCTGCCAGCGACCAGTCCGTTCACTACGACGGCGTGACGGCAGCACAACCTGAAGCAGATTCAACCTCTGAGAGCACCGACGAAGCGATGACCACTGGCCAGAAGAATATGGAAACAGAAGATGTTGGGTCCGTGGAGGAGGCGCTACCCTCGAAGGAAGAAACCGCATTTTCGTGGGTTCATCACACCGATGGCTACCACTACAAGCAACGTGCAGACGGTTCCTTTGAGCCGACGCCCCATATCAAGAATCAGGACGGCACTTATTCGCCGTATTCCTGATTAAACAATCCGGGCAGTGGCTTCACCAAGCCGGCATGGTTGTTGTGAACACTGTTGACTTCCCTCGAAACAGGGTGTCGGTCAATAACACCGATTCCGGGTTGTTGGGGAAGTGCACCAGTTGAGAGCCATGGCTCAACTTCGTGGGGATCGAGCAGGACGGGCATGCGGTCGTGAACTTCTCTGCAGTCTACGTTGGCGGCTTGGGTGAGGACCACACAGGACTCGAGATGCTCTTCGCTGCTCGTCCACGATTCCCACAGCACCGCCATCAAAGCGAGATGGCCGTCCATGCGATGGTGATACCATGGCACCTTGCCCTGAGGGGTCGTCATCCATTCATACCACCCATCAGCAGCAACAAACCCTCTTCGGGCCTTGGCCGCTCGTCGAAACATCGGCTTTTCGTGCATCGTTTCACTCCTGGCGTTGATGGGTTCTCTTTGGGAAGGTTTTGACCATGATGGTCGCAACCCCCACCGCATCATTCGAAAATGGCGAGGAACGTCCATTTCACCGTGGACACCAACTTCAGTGCTCACCGGAATGAATGTTTGCGGTGCAACATTCCAGGACGGTTCAAACGGGGTCAAGTCGGAAAGCGGTTGCGAGGAGGTCATCCTTGCCAGTTCATGCACCGGTGTTGAGATGGCGAATCGACCGCACACAAGCATCCCTCAGACGGGGTCATCAATGGCTGCCATCAAGGCGGTGACATCCAACTCAGCACCGTTGAGTGGGACGCGCAGGTCGTAGCGTGAAGCGATGGCGGGATCAAGTTCTCCGAAACATCCCACCCACTGGCCGTTGATGACCAATTTTGCACCGCGCCCAGCCAACCACGGGCCTTCTCCTTCGGGAAGCGGTTCGGCGGTCCATTCCTGCACGCCCAAATCCGTACACAGGGCTTGGATGCGACCGCGAACAGCTGCGAAACCGCCACTTCGTTCCGCCGTGAGGAACGCTAATCGGTCTTCGTTTCGGTGGTCTCGTACCACCGTTCCAAGTTCGTAAACGGCTTGAGGAAGGTCGTGATGTCGGTTGGTGGCGAGGAGTTTCAACAAACCGGGGAGAAGGTGCTGCCTCAGAATGGTGTGGTCGACCGTGATGGGGTTGGTGATGGTCGTAACTTCGTGGTTTGGTTGCCAACGCATGTTGGTGAATTGGTCGTGTTCGTTGGAAAGCGTGAGCGATTGGATTTGCACCATGCCGAGGCCTTGCATGGATTCGCGAAGACGACGTCGCAGCTGGTTGTCTTCTCTCGGTTGTGCGGTGAGGGGGGCTTTCGGTAGGTCTTCGCCGAGGTCTTCGTAGCCGTGGCCAATGGCCAATTCTTCTACCAAATCCACGGGATGAAGCAGGTCAAACCGCCACCGTGGCATGGTGAACAACAGTTCGGAGGTGCCGGCGCTGGCGACGGCCATTTTGTTGGTATGTTGCGGGGCGTCGGACGGGGCAGGGCGTCGTCCGTCGAATTGTCCACCCATGCGTTGAATGGCGGTGTTGAGTTCCTCATCGGTGAACGAACGCCCCAGCAGTTGGGACACCAGTTCTTCGGGAACAGCGTGCTGGAGACCTTGCCCGGCCGGGGTGGTGATGCTGTTTCCTTGACAGGTTGTGACCTCAACAGAGTGGACGGTTCCGCCGCGCTGCGCCAACTGCAGACAGACCAACATCAACGATGCTTCGCAGGCTCGCTCGTCCCAACCCGTTACATCGATGAAGAAATCCTTGGTTGCGTGGGTGACGGTGGTGTGGTCGCCGTTGATGATGGGAGGGAAGGACAACACGTCGTCGTTGCTGTCGAGGATCATGGGGTAGGCGGTCATGCCATCGAGCAAATGAGCATAATCAACACCCTTTGGATGCTGTTCTAGAATTTCTGAGACACTCATCGCTTCTTCACATGCCAGAGGCACAAAGCGATGGGATGCTGGTACGGATACGACACGGAAGGGCGGGGCGAGTTTTTCGAGGTCGTGCACGCCAATGGATGCACGACGACGTCCTCGTCCAAGGGCAAAGTGGAGTTTCTCTTGGTGGTCCATCAAGCCCTTGATGAACACTTCTCGCTCCTCTTCGTCTTCGGGGATGTCAACGCCCTTGACCACGGCTCCGTAAATCACCGGGCGGATTGACTCCAAACTCGCATCCACGGTCATGATGATGCCGCTTTCTTCGACCTCGAGGTGGGGTTTTGCCGGTGCGTTGTGAAGGAAATTCGCCATGGCCACAGCCAAGGTTTCTCCGCTGAGGAGGTCGGGTCGGTCTGGGAAAATTTCGATATCCAGTTGTTCCTCAGTGCACGCATCAATATCGGTTCCCAGCAACGGTAGTTGCTCATTGACCTCGTCCACATTATGTTCGAATCCCTGCTGAGCCATCAAGGAACGAAGAAGCGATTGTGGGACGGAAATGGTTGGCATGGTCTCACCTCGCAAACCAGTGGGGGAGCGGTCGTTCATATCCAGCGAGCCGAAGTCCACTCACGGCGGCCGTTTCATGGTTCAGCGCCCGTAGATGTTTGCGCTCAAGCATGTCGATACTCTTCACGCCGACCCTGCGAAGTTCACTGGCAAGGTCTTCTTGCGTACCTTGCAACCAGTAGGCAATGTC
Organism: Thermoplasmatota archaeon; assembly: GCA_036162675.1. GTDB lineage: Archaea > Thermoplasmatota > Poseidoniia > Poseidoniales > Poseidoniaceae > Poseidonia. Next base: position 650 of record JAYYBT010000026.1, on the reverse strand, counting down.
CTCGGTATCTGCCATTGGAGCAGCGCAACTGACCACATCAACACCCGACGCCATGAGGACGGCGAGGTCGTGCCCGCTGGCGGCAAAGCCAAGCAGGAACCCAGTCTGGGTTTGACCAGTGTCAAGGTGCTCTTTTTTCGATCGTCCCGTCATTGGTAGAGCAGAGGCTTCTGACAGGCCCGAACCGTCCTCGATTCGTGCCATCGCTAGGTCAATGCCATGGTGGGCTGCACGGGCGTGAAGGGCTTGTACTCGGCTGATGGCTTCAACCAAGGCAGCAGGAACGTTGTCTCTGGCCATGGAGCGCAACGCGACTAGAAGGCCGTCAAGTTGCTCAGCGTCCATGGGTGGTAAGTGCTGCAGGTCAATCGCAAAACCACCGGCTTCAGGAAGGGCATCTCGGATGTCCAGAAGGTTTGCTTGTGCCACCATCAACATGTCAACAGGGCGTGGTTGTTCTAGGACAAGCGCTGGGTGCCTGTTCAACACGTTGTGAACAGTTTCTGCGTTTTCCTTGGTGGCCTGCATGGTTGAACCTGCATCGATGCAGGGGAGCAGTGGAAGGGGCAGAGCTAGGGATTGCACCTGCTCGGACAGGCCAACCAGTGCAACCGTGTCAACCGTTTCGTAGGAACGCAGCGGCGGGTCTT
>JAYYBT010000025.1:0-11013 GCA_036162675.1 Thermoplasmatota archaeon | reverse complement strand
GATGTCCACGACAATAAACACGACAACCGTGTGGAAGAATTCACCGGACTTGCTCAGCGTGACCTCGCCTTGGGTGATGGAACCACGATGTTCTCATGGACGCCGATCACCAACACCTCTGGAACGATTGCTTGGACGCTTGATATTGACGAGCGCCATTTGGAAAACATGACCCTCAACGTCGCCGCATGGGTTGTGGAATCGGCTGCCGATTACGAAGAAGGGTCCAACGGCCAGGGCACATACCCGCACATCGTCAGGAGCATGGTCAGCCTCGGTAACCAAACCAATGGAACGGCGACGCTCAACCTTCCCACCCCGCATGATGGGGATGACCTGGAAATCCACCTCGTTTACGAAATCACACCCGTGGTGGTCGAAGAACCCGTTCAACCAGCCGACACGGATGATGAAACCGAGGACACGCCGGCCCTTTCCATGTTCTCAACCATCCTTGTGGTTTGTTTGGCGGTGGCGTTCAGCCGAAGAGGTGGCCAAGACCGTCCTCTCCGTGATTGAGCCAATCGCGATAACTTTCTCTGTTTGGCCGCCGGTCGTCAGTGTGGTCAATTTGAAGTTGCCAACGGAAGTGAGGAACTTCCGCAGGTGGGGCGACCACGTCCACGTAATTCCACCATCGAGGTGGTGCGCCGCGAACCCGTTGTCGTTCCTGAGTATCTCGTAGAAGGTCGGTCAATTGTAGACGAGCGTTTGGCCGTGGATGGTCCCTGCGAATGAAGATGCTGTCATTGCCCTCTTCGTCATCCTTGACGTAGCCAAGGGTTCGTGCGATCCTGCTGAGAAAATTTCGTTCAAGTGGTGAGCGCACCGTAACCTGGAGCGCAGCGTGTTCAAAACTCAGCGGCAGCCCGTCGTCGTTGGGGATGCGGACGAAGGACCCCAACGGTTGGTGAACAAGCACCTCCCAAGCCCTGGCAAACACCTCGCACCAACGACGTTCACCGTCTCGAACATCGCCTTCGTCGTGCACGTCGTCAAACCGTCGATGGGGCATCAAGTGATGGTATCGACGGCGGAAATACCCCTCGTGAAAACCACCGAAGAACTCCCCGTGTTGCGGAGCTCCGGAAACGCCGGGAACGTAGTGGGGGACCGTTGTTCGCCAAGCTGCAACCACATCGTCAAGGGGGAAGGTCCCGTCTCGGTCAAACCTTGCGTGATAGCGTGAATTCCATCGTTCAGAGTGAACAGCCCGGCGACGGTGGTGGCGATTTCGTATGAGCAATTCGTGCAATCCTCGGCCAGGTCGCCGTTCGTGTTCGGCATCACGTCGTTCCCTGTACCACCGAAGGTTTCGAACGATGTTACGGTGTTGCGGCGCCATGTTTTCGGCACCCAATGCATCCAACCAGTCAACGGGTATGTTTCGCCTCGGGAAGCCAAAGGGTGCGTCGTTGTCAAGGAGTTCATGCAAACTTCCGATGTCCTGACAGGCTTCGATATCGTTCACCATGGAGAGGAGGACCCCGCCGATGGTGTCGCCCAGCGGAACGGCGTCGCCGATTCGTCCGCTGTGGATGCAAATTGGAATCTTGATATTCGGTTCAACATCAACAAGGTGTTGAATGGTGTACGGGGCACCGTGTTGGCCGGGTTCCACAGCGATTTCATACAGATGGCCAAGACGGCCGACCACCAAGGCCCTGGCGTGTTGAACGAAGATTTTGGTGTCAAGACCGTTCATGATTTGGTGGTAAAATTCCAGCGACTTGACGAGCGGTGCTGTTGGCTGGTTGGGTTCAGCATACGGAACCGACCAGTTGTGTTGCAAACCGAGCAGGAGGCGCCCCGCTTCGCTGTTGAGTGGAGACAAGGTGATGGAAGTCAAGAAGGCCCAAAGGACGGGGTCGGTCGGCACTTGGATCAACCGAAGTTTGCCAGATGCTGTTCGGACTCGGAGGCGGACGTTCTTTCGATTGATGTCCATGGCCCATTTTTGCGTATCGGCTCGTTGCATACCACCCTCAAGCGCCTCCCATGCTCGCATCCACGGGGTGTTGTACGCTTGGAACAATCCTGGAGGGTGGTTGGAAAGCGCATTTTGAAACATGCCTTCGAGGTTGGCTGGTTGTTGGTCAAACATGCGAGTTTGGATGTCGTGCGACCACGCCATCATGGGTACGCATTCAGCGGAGTCCATCGAAAGGGTTCGGTCCACCCTCAACCGATTGGAAAGCCACGCTAGCATGCTGGCCAGCGGTCGGTAATGGGAGCGGAGTTCACGGCGACCGAAGTGGTGGCGCTGCATCAACGGATGTTGTCCGCCCAAGTTTGGGTTGACCGAGGCGATGCCGAGCAAAAGAGCTGGAATGTTCCACCCTTTCCGAGCCTCACGGCGGCCCATCAATGAAAAGACGACGGCGAGGCTGAGGCCGTGGAGAGGAACACCGTTCAAATTCCATGTCGAATCCATGTATCGGAGCATGGACCCATCAACGAACTCAATGCCTTCTCGCAACATGCTTTCTTGGTCAAGTGAAAGGTTGTCCCCTCGTTCGACGGCTTCGGCCAACGCTTCAAACTCATGAGGGGATGATGGAAACCCGATGATGGGGTCGAAATCCCCCTCAAGACGCGCCCACTGTACATGTTCCATGTGCTCCACATTCGCAGAAAGCGTGGCCCAACGGCGCCTTGAGGTCCCTCCTGGCCCTCCAAACAAGGCCATGGCTCGTTCGTGCTCTTCAATCCGAAGGTAGGGCTGGAACCCGCTCCGAGGCTGATAATCTATGATCGATTGACAAAGCGAACAAACAGTTTCTGTGTCCGGAGATTCGGGATTGTGCTTGCAGTCAACCTCGCGTACGCTCTTCATAGCAAACAAATTCGCCGAGCATATATCAACAATTCAAGCCCAATAGCGGTCCAAAACGGCCCTGAATTGTTCGATGTCTTCGTCGGTGATGTGGAGGTGAATTACGATTCGAATTCGGTTGTCAGCGAGGTCAAACATGTCAATGCCGTGTTCGGCAAATTTAGCGACAACCTCCGCCGCAGATTCGGTGGTTTCTGCATAGACCATGTTGCTCTGAACACTGGCAAGGTCCACCGAGAACATCGGGAGTGCATTCAGCATGTTGGCGACAACAAGCGCCCGGCTGTGGTCTTCTTCCAAACGATCCACGTGGTGGTCAAGGGCGTGGAGGCAGCCAGCGGCGAGCAAGCCCGCTTGCCGCCACCCTCCCCCGAACATCTTCCGCCAGCGATGGGCGCGAGCGATGAATTCCGCTGAGCCAACCAGAACCGAGCCCACGGGTGCGCCGAGCCCTTTGGAGAAGCAAATCGAGACCGAATCATAATGCTCACACATGCGAGCGACGTCCACGCCGGTGGCCAGCGAGGCGTTGAAAATACGGGCGCCGTCGATGTGCGTTTTGCAGTCAAGCGCCTTGGCGACCTTGGCGATTTCATCGAGGGTGGCTTGGTCGTAGCATGCTCCACCTCCGAGGTTGGAGGTGTTTTCCACGCAAACAAGCGACCCGTTCGGATAGTGGCTGCCCGAACCTTCCGCTTTTCGAACGGCCCGGCGCACCTGTTCGGGTGACATGAGGCCGCCCACACCGTCGACCAAGGCGATGGAAGCGCCGCAAAGGGCCGCATATCCGCCACCTTCGTAGCGATAGATGTGCGCCGTTTTGTCGCACACGATTTCATCCCCCGGAACGGTGTGTGTCCTCAAGGCGATGGCGTTGGACATGGTCCCGGAGGCGACGAAGAGGCCGGCTTCTTTGCCGAACATCTTGGCCACGCGATTTTGAAGTTCAATGACGGTTGGGTCGTCGCCCAACACATCGTCGCCCACCGAAGCCTCCAGCATCGCTTCCCGCATGGCCTTGGTTGGTTGGGTGACCGTATCGGAGCGGAAATCGATTCTCGATGAGGGATGTTCGCGCATGAAAACGCCTCAACGCTCTCCTTCATGAATGCGGTGATTACAACAACTTGAGATGTCCAGTCAACTCGTCGAGCACCGTTTCATCAAACGGGCCGAGGGCCAGCACCGTTTGGGAGCCCGCCGGAATTTGGGTATGACCGGCATCGTGGACAAGGTGTGTGGGAACCTCAAGGCGGCGGGCTTCCTTTTGCAGCGCATCGAAGTCCTTTGCTTCAGGTGTTTTGAGGCATATTTTCTTCTGTCCAGATGCCAACCAAGCCTCAACTTCGGATGGATGAGTAACACCGGCGTTGAGGAAGGCTTGAACCGATGCGTGGCCGACCTGGGCCGCTATTTTTCCCTTGCCCATCTTCAGCGATTGGTTGACCACGCACACGAGTTTTACGGGCGCATCAACGGAACGATGAGAGGGTTTGGGTGCGGTTAACCGGTGAAGAAATGAACGCAAACCCACGGTACCATCTCCTCAAAGCGTGTTCAAATGCCGAACCAAGGTGTCCATGGTGCGACGGGGGCCCAGAAGACCGAGGACGGTCACCGTTCCCGCTGGGATTTCGGTACGCCCTGCATCGGTGACGAGGTGAGCGTGGCAGGCTGAGGGAATGGATGCATGAAGTTCGCGCAGTGCATCGAGGTCGTCGGCGGCGAGCACAATCTTTCGCGAACCCCCGGCTCGCCATCGCTCCAAAAGTCGGGTTCGGCGCGCAGCTCGAACAACCTCAACGGCGGCGTGCGCACATTGAGCGGCGATTTTTCCCGTGCTCAACGCCAAGTCTTGTCGAACGACGAGGGCCATGGTTGGCGCATCATGCATCGAGGCCATGCACCTCACCCACCGCAAGCGATTCATTCTCCGATGCCGCTAATCCGCTGAGGAAGTGGTGAAGTGAAGGCGCCATCCAAACCACGAAGACAAGGTTGCCAAGAGCATGAACGACATCAAACGGCAACCCTTGGCCCAGCAAGACGATGAACGCCGATGGTGTCATGGCGGAGGTCACGAGCGAGAGCGTGGAAACAAAGCCGAACACCATGGCGGATACAACGGAAACGAGGGCCAAACGCTGAAGTTGGAGTTGTCCGTTCTGAACGAGGTTCGCTCGGGCCCCAATCACGGCCACGATAGCCCAACCTGCGGCTTGGAAGAAGGTCCACCAGCCATGGCTGATGAGCAGGTTGGAAAGCAGCGTGGCAAGAATGGCGAAGGCCACACCTCGTCGAGCGCCAAGATGAGCGCCGACCAAGAGAGCTGCCACCGTGAGAGGTTGCACGTTAGGGAGCGGCTGCATCAACACCCGCAACGCTGCCATGGCGACGACCATGGTGGCCAACATGCCCAGGGTCATGCGATTGGTGCGTGAACCACCGACGAAGAAAGCGAAGGCTACGCTCACCAACATGATGTCCAACAACGCACTTGCGAGGGGTGTCAGCACGGGACCGTGGACACCGAGGGCTTGGAACATGACCTATCCGAGAGGGGTGACGGCCTTGAGCATTGCCACCATCAAGCAAGACTCCAGCGCACTACGACGGCTGAATCAACAGCAGCGTCGTCCACAGCCAACACACCGCGCTCGCCGTTGAGGAAATACTCCCACCCCGAACCCTCGGTTCCGTTGATGGAAAGCAGGTAGAGGCCAAGACCGGTTTCTTCTGTCACGACTTGGAGGTCCTCGTTCTGTGCGGCGTCCTGCGTAAGGCTCCACACGGTCGAATGTCCGACCAAGCCGCCGACCGTGATGGTCTCTTCGGGAAGTTCAAACACGACTATTTGGGTGCCCAGCCACGCCTCTGGCCAAGCATCGTCCCATTCGGATGTGGCTGGCGAGTTGTCCTCGGCCAAGGTGGAATTCCATGTCTTCGATATGTCTGGAAGCATCAGCAACGCTACCGCCAATATCGTCAGCGAAAACACACGCCAAGCACCGGAAAACCGCCCATCCCGTGCGAGCCAAGAAGCCCCTCCGATGGCCAAAGCAACACCCAGCATGCCCAAGAGAGCCCATCCATTCTGCTCTTCAGGCTCCGTGGATTCCGTTGGCGAGGGCGTGGTTGAGTAGGCCATGAGAACACCTGCATCGTTTCCGAGGAAGAGCCAGCCGTCAGCCTTCGCGGGAGCGGACGTACCATAACCATCGTGCGGTGTTGAAAACGACTCGGCCTGCGAGAACCCGCTGCTGGCGTTGAGTTGGACAACCAACCAGCCCTCGCCGGGTGCATTGACCGGGGCGTAGAACTCACCTGTTGATGTGCTCGCCATTTCGCCGTTCACGCTGGTCGTCAAGCGGTCCAGAACCGAGCAGGTCGACGAGCACGAAACAGCGGTTAGGCCCCCGTTATCACCGAACACGACCGTCTCACCCATCAGCAAAGGAAGTGCTGGAGATGCCCCTGATGCATGGATGCCTTCGAGCACGCCCGACGTCAGGTTGTAGGTGGTAATCGTGCTTGATGTGGCGTGCTGAACATGGAGAAGGAAGCGATCCTCGAGCAGGACGGGGGCATGACGAAGTTGCCCCGTGAGGTTGTGGCTCGCCACGACGTTGCCGTCGGTATCGACCTGCCAAAGATGGCCCGTTTCACTGCCCGTCCAATAGTGGCCATCGGCGTAGGTGATACCGTTGCGCCATCCAAGGCTCAAATTCACGGAAAAATCAACCTGGCCGTCGGCCAGACAGAGACGGGTCATCCCGTTTCTGGTGGGCACCACAACATGGTCGTCGTCAAGCAACGGGGCGCCCGTGATGCCCCATCCGTCCACCGGCGTGCTGACCTTCCAGGCCAGTGTTCCGTTGTTTGGATAAAGGGCAGTAAACTCACCGTTGGCCCATCCCACGAGCAAGAGTTCGGGCCATGAACCGCACGAGCCGGTGCCGGCGTTCTTCAGCACCAAGGGCGCCATATCGTGTTGCGTTGTGGTGTTGCTTCGGTACGTCCACTCCAGCGAGCCGTCATGAGAGAACGCCTTGACTTCCGGTCGCTCAGCGCCCGTCCAAAACCCCGAGGTGCGAACGTAAACTCGTTGCTCATCGGCGACGGGCGAGGTGGTGATGTAGCCGGGCCCGAGATCAACCGACCAGTTCGATGACCACGAGGCCGCCCCAACCGGAAGGAGAAGAGCGGCGAGCAGCAATGAAGACAGAAGCGCAATACGCCTCATTTGGTCTCACTCCAATGCGGCTTGAATTGCAGCCCGGAGCAGCGCACTGACTTCCTTTCCGTCGGCACCGCCCGCTGCCTGCATGACCACGCCCATCAACGGTCCCATGGCGCCCATGCCGCGCTCTTTGACAAAGTCCAGGCGCTCGGCGATGATGCCGTTGATGACCTCTTCCAAACCACCGATGTCCGCAGGCGCAAGGTCGTGTTCTTCACAAAAGGCTTGGAGTTCCTCAAGGGGTGCTCGTCGCCCTCGGTGAGCCTCCACAACACGGTCAACATGGTCCCGTGAAAGATGGCCGCTCTCTCGCAATGTGAGGATGCCTGCCAGCGTTTCGGGATGTTCTTCATCATGATTCAAGAGCAAGGCCGCCCATGCTTTGGCGGGCAAGCCATCGGCGTGGCCACAGAAAATATCGTCGAGTTCTCTGGCCAGCAACTGGTCAGACTGGTCGGTTGAGATGTCGTAGGAAGCAAGGCGCTCGGTTCGGGCTTGGTCCGACATCGGGAGCGTATCGAGAACGGTTTGCCAATCTTCGGCGGTCAGCCCCTGAGGAGGTACATCCGTTTCAGGGTACATCCGGGAGCGCCCCGGCAAGGGTCGCATGGGCGCTGTGGTCCCGTCTTCTGGAGCACCTTTCTTGACCACCACGTTTCGCACCTCTTGGGGGATTCGGTGCCAGGCCAGTCGGGCGCGGTCGAGCACGGCTTCAAGCGCCAAAGTGGCCTGCCAATCTGGAGCGCAACATAGGACGAATCCGTCGTCCTCGCCAAGACCCAGTTCAGAGCGAACGGCCACAACTTCGTCCGACGTGATGCCATACGCAGGCAGTTCGTCGGCGTGGAAGATGCCTTTGACGCCCGCAAGTTTGGCAGCACCTGCCAGTTCTCGCCCCAGTCGCGGGAGTTGGGCGCCGTCCTCATCGGGCAATTTCTTCCCCAACCTGCCAAGCAGACCTTTGAGTGGGAGAGCCATCATGACCGAGCCACCAGCGAGACCATCAGCGATCATGCCCGATGATGTGTCCGCAAACACCGACGAGACATCCTGCAGCGCCAAGGGCAGATGCTCGCCAACGGCTTTGGCCACCTCGGCTTCAACCGATGCATCATCAAGGTCCCGATGTGGTGGGAGAGGTGGAAGACCCAAGTCGGACCTGAGTTCGTTGGCCAGCCGATAGAAGTGAAGTTGACGTGCCATTTCAAGGCGGATGATTTGAGGAATCCAGTTGAGGTCTTGGCACCCTTTGATCTCAACACGGTCGCCTGCACCTATCGAGACGTTGAGGTCCTGACGAATACTGCCAAGACCGCGGCGTACACGGCGTGTTTGGCGAAGCACGCGCCCCAACGCCATGGCGGTGCTCTTGGCGTGATCGGGAGAAACGACGTCGGGTGAGGTTGCGATTTCAATCAAGGGCAGACCAAGTCGGTCGAGATTGTACAGAACCTGTTGGCCGTGAGCCGTGCTCACGGTGTCGAGTTTTCGAGCGCTGTCCTCCTCCAAGCAGACGACGTCCACGCCAACCGGGCCTTCTTCGGTCTGCAGCACACCGTCAGTAGCGATGAGGGAGGTGCGCTGGAATCCGCTCGTGTTTGAGCCGTCCACAACGGTCTTCCGCATCGTTTGAATCAGTGATACCGGCTTGGATTTCAGAAGGGCAGCAACGGTCAGCGTGATGTCAAGGGCGTTCTCGTCCAAGGCCAGTGGAGGCTGCTCGTCCAGTTCAATGAGGCCAGCATTTGGGGATTGAGCGTAGACAAAGGTTCGGTTTCGCTTGGACTCAAACCGGGCGGCGACATCGACGGCCCCGCCTTCGCCCCGACTGGCGCGCAAGCGCCGTTCAAATCGTGGCCAATCCTCTGGCAGGGTCTCAACGGTGATGTCATACAGTTCACCGCTTTGCCTTGAGTGAAGTTTGCCGGTTGCCAATTGTTGGTGAACCTCAATGCCGCACATGAAGCCCAATTGCTCCGGGTCCAAAGCCGAGGAGCGATGGACATCGCCTTGCGGTTCATCGGCCATGGTCATGCGAGGCGCTCACCCTTCATGAGCACAACCCTTGATTCAAACTCAAACGACTTGAAGCGTGTCGTAGCCTGATGGGCGCATCATGCGCCCGTCACGACACAACTTGTCGATGATATCCTCGGCCTTGCCGCGGGGTATGTCACGCCGTTCCGCCTCGGTCAAGACATCGAGCAAATTCGCCGCTGTTCCCGAATCGTTTTGCAGCACGGAGACGATGTCGATGATGACTTTCTCTTGGTTGCGGACCTTTCCTTTCTTCCCAGATTCAATGGTGGTCATGTCAAAGTTCTCGCCCATGAGTTCGTGTCGCCACGTTTTGGTCAACCGGATGGCTCGGTCGGCATCTTCCACCGTCGCCACCTCTTGGAGCCGAATACGAGCGCTCGCTTCTGCCAAACGGGACAGCGCTTCCAAGGACCGAGCCGTGATGGCGACGCTGTCTTCGGAATCACCGCCTTGCTTTCGAGTTTGGACATAGTAGGCTACGATTTTTGCTTTGGCCTCCTCGTCGAGTTTGGGATGGAAGGTTCGCTTTGAATAAGCGACGTATTTGCGCAAGATTTCACGAGGGAGAATCTGGTATTTTCCATCCACTTTCTTCGCTTCTTTGCTGGTCGATGTCGCTTTCGCCGGGTTGGGGATGGTGCCTTCATTGACGAGCAATTCACTGCTTCCTTTGAGGCGGTTATCGATGATGTGCGATGCAATTTTTTCATCCGATTGTTCGTTCGGTGTATCGGTCAACAACCAGATGATATCGAATCGGGAAATCAGCGGTGGCGCCAAGTTGATCTGGGAGGTAAACGGTACGTCACTGACCGGTTGGAATCGGCCGCTGGTTGGGTTGGCAGCGGCCAACACAGCGCATCGGGTGCGCAGGCTGGCGTTGATACCAGCCTTGGAGATGGAGATGCTCTGCTGTTCCATGGCTTCGTGCATGCTGGAACGGTCTGCCGTGTTCATTTTGTCAAATTCGTCAATGGCGGCAAGGCCCAAATCCGCCAACACCAAAGCACCGGCCTCCAAGGTCCACCGCCCATCCGCCGCTGCGTCTTGAACAGCGGCAGCGGTCAAACCGGCCGCCGATGCGGATTGGCCTGAGGCAAATCGGCCTCGGGGCGATATGGTCGACATGTAGTGCAGGAGTTGCGACTTCGCCACACCGGGGTCGCCCATCAGAAGAATGTGGATGTCCCCCCGGTTGCGCGTGCCGTCTTCGTTGACCTGTGCTTCACCACCAAAGAGCTGCAGCATGAGCGATTCTTTGATGCGCTCCATACCGAAAATGGAGGGCGCAATACTGCGCGTGAGCAACTCATAGACGTCTTCAGAACGAGCGATTTCTTTGATTTCGGTCTCCTCTTCTTCGGAGATGACAATTTCTTCGAGAGGAATGTTCTGCCGTTCAAGGGAATGGATGCGCAGGAAGATGTCGAACACCGGCGTGTCCTTGCCGCCCTTTCGCTGTGAGCGAATAAACAACACACCGTTGGCTTTGACACGGTCACCGGGATTCAGACGCCCTGCGAGGTCTTGCTCACCGATGCACAGGATACGTTCGGGTTGGATGCCGCCCTTCATCTGTTCAGGGAGTTCTTGGAGTTCAATGAATTGTGAGTTGATGAGATGGGATTCTTGCTGCATGAGGAAGAAACGCGTCTGCCGTTTAGGCCGGCCGCAGCCTCCGTCGATTTGGATGCATTCAATCGGTTCGATGAGTTCCTGTTCGTTGGGCTGGTTGATCTCCATCTCGTGGTCGCAAGCGGCGCACTTGAACACCGCCGTGTAAAGACGGGGGCGAACACCGGTGATTTTGGTGGTCACCGCATCGATAGCGATGAGACGGCCAATATCGTCGGCACGAAGTTGAGAAACGGTCCTCACCTGGTCACTTGGAAGGTGG
>JAYYBT010000024.1:0-5976 GCA_036162675.1 Thermoplasmatota archaeon | reverse complement strand
CCAGCCTCTAGAAGCGAAATAGTTCCCCATCTCAACAATTTCGGGTTTGTGCTTGACACCTCCCTTGAAGCCGCCACCGTGGATAAACATCAACACAGGCCGATTGGTTGAATTCGTGTCGGGACAATACACGTCAAGCTTCAATGAAACGGGTTCGGCTTCCGAACTCGTTGCCGTGTGGGCGAGCCCGCTGGCGTAAACGATGTCTTCGTAGGTCAAGACCCCGTACGGCCCCTGCTCGTATTCCGGTCCTGCTTCGCCTTCGCCACCCTTTCCATTTCGAAGGCAACCTGACAGGGACAGTGTGGCGAGGAGAAGAACCATCAACAAAGCAGTTGCTTTTTCCATGCAGCGCCCACGACTGAGGATTGTAAATCCGTTTGGTATCAATGCCGTTACCTAGGCAATACAGTGCATTGATTCGTCTGAAAGGAGTTTTTCTTACTCTTCGGAGCCATCGCCATCCGCGAGCATCTCATCTCGAAAGGCTTGGTAGTCTTCCTCAGTATCGAACTCAAGCGGCACGACCATGCGTTCCTGGCAGTCTTGGCATTCGTACTGCTGACCGACCATGAAGCCCATGTAGGGATAGACACGGATGCCGTAGCAGGCGATACAGACTCGGAAGGACATGCGCACACGTCCGACTTCATTCTTCTTCGGACAGGGCCTTGCGAAGTTCATCCAAACCGATTCGGTGGTCTTCATTCACGTCAAGGGACTGGATGATGACGGAAATTTGAGCCGGCGAAAGAACATCGCCAACCATGTCTCGAATGCCGTGGTGAAGTTCGGGTCCGTTGATGGTTCCGTCGCTGTCGGCGTCAAAGGCTGCAAACATGTCATCAACGGACATGCCTTTCTCGTTCAGGGCTTCTGCAAGTTTGCTCATGGCTTCTTCTGCACTCCACGTGTCGTCGCTCATGAGGTGGGGTTTGCATCGGCCTCCTAAATCGTTTGCACGCGATTCTTTTTGAAGCGTTGACCGGCATAAGTTCATGATGGATGGAAGTATGCCGGCAAAAGAACCACTCATGGCAAAGAAGTACATCGCACGAGATCCACGTACTGGTAAGCCCATTCAAACGGGCCAAACCTTCACGGCGGACGCCTCGTACGAGCCTGCCCAAGGCCCGTGGTGTGCGTTGCATCCTTCCGACATCATGTCGCTTTCCGAAGGCACCTTGGCTCAACGAGATGTTCGGTGGAAAAACAAAACCCTGACGATGACGAGGAAGAACGGAATTCGGGCACTCAGCCATGTCCCTCAAAACATGGTCATGCTCGCACACAAAATGCTCTTGGCGGCCTTTGAGGACGAGGACCCTCAAATCCGCATCGCTGCCCTTGAAGTGCTCCCGGAGTTTGCGGTGCGACGTTCCAACGAACTCTTTGACTGGCTTTCCGTCTTGCTCGATGACGAGAATGTGAGTGTGCAAAAAGCCGCCAGCGCCTCCCTTGCTCGGGCAGCACCGACCTTCCCCTCGGGTGTGCACTCATCCCTCGAGAACGAATTGCGCCATCCCGACAAGCAACGAAGAGCCACGGCCTGGAAAGGATTGGAAGCGTTGACCAAAACATGGCCAGATGTTGTGGCCGACCATGTGGACACGCTTTTGCTTGAACCAGAGGTGGAACTCCGACGCCAAGCAGCCAAGATGATCAACGCCATCGTCTCGAGAAAGACCTCAGCCGTGTGGGATTTGGTGTCATGGGCACTCAACGACGAAGATGCTCAAGTTCGAAAAACGGTCGCAAAATCACTGCCTCGTTTGGCGAAGCAAGACGTACGCATGGGTACCATGTTCGCAGAGCGAGCCATCGCTGACCCCGACCCTGATGTTCGCCTGTCGGCCATCAAGACGATTGAGAAGCTCAACCGAGGCCACGGCCGAGCACGTGATTTGATTCTCGCCGGAGCTCGGTCAAGCGATGTACGGGTGCGTCGCGCCTGTGTCAGCCTCCTGCCGAAGTTGATGGATGAAGCCGAACTACGTGCGCTGGTCGACGACCTCCTGAAGACGGAAACGGACGCAGGTCTTGTAGAGAAACTGATGCAATATCGGTTCGATGCCATGTTGGAAGGAACGGAAGAAGAGAAGAACGCCGCCCTCTCACCGGCCTTGCCTGTGCCCGATATCGACAAGGAGGTTCTGCTCGCCCAAGGAAAACGAGTTGGCATGGCGCCGACCCCGCCTCAAGCCGGCAAGGAGCGACCTGCTGAACCAGCGTCCGAACCACCAACGACCACGCCCCCTCAGCCGTCCCGTCCAACGCAAGACGAATTGATGGGCTACCACGACGATGACGATGATTTTCCTCCAGATGAGGACGAGCCGTACTTTTGAGGCAGGCAAGAGCCGTGCAACACCGTTAAGAACAGGTGGACGGTCGGCAAGTCGCTGAAGAGGTGTATGATATGGACGATGACATGCCATTCAACGACAAAGCACAACAGTTTGACCGATTGTGGGAAGGCATCACGCCCAAAGGCGTGAACCGCTCAAAGGCACTCAAATTCCGTCAATACATCCTTGAGCATGTTCGACAAATGCGTCGTCCACTCAACCGCGAAAACGCTCGCCGGTACTGGATGGGCGAACTTCAGAAGGAAATCGCCGACCGCGAAAACTTCTGATGACCCTGTGGAGGCCGCCTCGTCTCGGTGGCCAATGAAGAACACCTGAGGCGAACGGTGAGACCGATGTTCACAACAACACGCTTTGATGCATGGAACCTTCCAGAATCCCTTCAAAACGGCTTGAACGCCATGGGATGGGAATTCGCAACCCAAGTTCAACGGGACACGGTCCCCATCGCTCGTCAAGGGACGGACGTGATTGGGCAAGCCCGAACCGGTTCAGGAAAAACCGCTGCCTTTGGCCTGCCCATCCTTGAACGCTGCCAACCAACGGGCGAACTCCAAGCCCTCATTCTGGCACCCACTCGTGAACTCGCCAATCAAGTCGCAGAAGAACTGGTCATGCTCCAAGGCGATGGCGGTTTGACCATCTTGACCGTTTACGGTGGCACCGACCTCGAAAAGCAAGCAAAAACCCTCGGCCAAGGCGTTGACATCATCGTCGGCACACCCGGCCGTGTCATGGACATGAGCGAGCGAGGCCACATCGACTTGACCAAACCTCAGGTCCTCTGTTTGGACGAGGCCGACCGCATGCTCGACATGGGGTTCTTCCCCGACATCATGTGGGTTGTTGAACGCATGACCGGCCGTGAGCAAACGCTGCTCTTTTCGGCGACCTTCCCGCAAGAGATCATCGATGCGGCTCACGAATTCATGAACGAACCTGATTTCGTTTTGACCAACGCTGAGGAATTGGATGTCCCGCCCATTGACCTCTACTCTGTTCGCATCGGGCGCTCAAACAAACTCTGGGTGCTCGGCCGTCTTCTCGTGCGAATGCAAGACGACGACCAGACCATCATCTTCTGCAACACCAAGCGCATGGTCGACCTGGCGGTTGAGCGACTCAAGAAGCACCGCTTTGATGTCGCCGGCCTTCACGGCGACCTCAGCCAAAACCAGCGAGAGCGCATTCTCAATTCCTTCAAGGAAGGTGAAGTCAAGACCATCATCGCCACCGATGTCGCTGCTCGTGGCATTGACGTTGACGGCATCACTCTCGTTGTCAACTACGACATTCCAAGTGACATGGACTCGTTCATTCACCGCATTGGCCGCACGGGCCGCATCGGGCGCACGGGAGAGGCGTGGAGTTTGGTCTCCCGAGATGATGAGCCCCAATTGTCCAAAATCATGGCCACCTACGGCCTTGACATTCAGCCATCCGAAGCCCCAGAACTTCCAGAAGGCGTTGAGCGAGACCCCGTTCGTCGTCAGGAGGACTTCGGGGAAACGGCCGATGTTTTTGGCTACGTGACCGTCAAACTCTCACTGCGACCCGAAGACGCCGGTTCTACGCTAAACGTGGCCAACTGGTTCGTTGAACAGTTGCGCTGCGATGAATTGGCCATTGGCACCATCGCCTTCCGAGACGAGGCCACTTTCGTGAGTCTTCACAGCAGCAAAATCGGTACGGCCATGAAGGCTATCGAAAAGCGACCGTTCAACGGGCAAACGATGACCGCTTCCATTGTGGAGTGATCACTCTTCTTCGCTTCGTCGCTTCCACGAACCTGATTTTTTCGAGTGGTGCGATTTTGTTTGAGGTTCTGCTTCCTCGTCTGCTTTGACCTCTCGACTCGGCCATGTTCCATCCTCAAGAGGGCGCTCAACAACGACCATGGTACCGACGCCCACCGTCAAGCTGAGGGCTGAAAGCGACCAAGCATAGCCGATGGCGTCGTCCCACCGCTGCTCAGCATCGGCACAGTCCGAAGAGAGTTGACTCGAAAATTCGCAGAAGGCAAGGGTATCCCTGGCATCAATGGCCTCTTGATTGGTTGAGATGTTGGTCATCGCCAACACAAAGAGCAGAAGCGCAGCACCGAGGAGGGCTTTGTGCTTGGTATCCCAAAGGTGTCGGCGTTGAATTCGCCAAGGGGAGGGGTCTTCTTTGGTCGCCGCAAGGGTTCGGGCAGGGCCGCCAAATCGTAGGAACCAAACCAACCACATGCTGACGAGGACCACCAAAAAGCCCCACGTGTAAACGGTCTCGTGGAATTGCCACATGGGCGTCAAGCAGGCTTGCACGTTCGGTGTTTCAAGACAGGAATTCAAGGCGATGGGGTAGAACACCACAAGGCGAAGGATGTTCAGAATGTAGACGATGCCACACATTACAGCCACAGCCTTCCACTTTTCTCGCTGGGGCACACCGTCGGTCATCATCACCAGCGTTGACAAGAAAATCATCTCGTGAACACCAGCGCACTCATCCGAAACATAGAGGCCAACGCTATCGTAAGGCCCGGGGAACGATGGGTGGAGCAGGTCGATACGTGTCAACCAGCCGTTGTGGTGGCTGATGACGGCGGTGCCCTCGCCGTAGATGAGGTTGGTGAGCTCGTTCCAAATCCATGCCTCCGTGACCTGAATGGGAGCGAGGGTATCGGAGGGGATGGTCAAAAACCAGTAGAAGGCCTCAACCAAAATCAGCGCGAGTGGAATGCGGCCGTAGCGGAGGCCCAACTCCCCAACTTCCTGCCAGGACATGTCCCCTTCAGGACGTGCTGACCCGGTCGCCGCCATGGTTGGAGAGCCACCCCGCTGTTGAAAAGATGTCGCGGGCCAGCGGTCGCAGGAAGGCGGGTTCATGCTGGCCGTGCATGTGTTCAAAACAGGCACCCGCTTGGGTTGCATCATGGGAGAGCAAGGCGAGGGCCATGGCATCACCCATCGGCTTGATGTTCTGGGGTTCAATTGCCCAGTTCCCGTCGCCAAAACGAGGGAGGCCCTCGAAGAACTCCTCGCAGGGAATGTGTTGGAGGTTCTCGCTGACGACCCCGAAACGTTGCACGACATGCCCCTTCTGATTGGACGAGGACCTCACAATCTCCTGGAAGTAGCAAAGCAAGAAGGAGAGATACGCTTCATCATCGAGGTGAAATCATGAACATGGTCCGCAAAGATGACGTTCCAAGCATTGCTTTCCTTCCCACGGGCTTTGGGGACTTCCAAATTCAGGTCTTTCATGAGGAAACAACCGGATTTGACCATGTGGCGCTCACCCTCGGCGACATGGAGGGCCCCGACCCTGTTTTGGTTCGGGTTCATTCCGAATGCCTGACGGGGGATGTTTTTTCCAGCACTCGATGTGATTGCGGCCCGCAACTCCATGCGGCACTGAACGCCATCGTTGAGAAAGGATGGGGCACACTGCTCTATTTGCGCCAAGAAGGGCGAGGCATCGGCCTTCACGCCAAAATCCAAGCCTATCATCTCCAAGATGCTGGTGCCGACACCTTGGACGCCAACCTGATGCTGGGCCACCCTGCAGATGCACGGGATTACGCCATCGCAGCGGAGATGCTTGAGTCGCTGTCGGTCAGTGA
>JAYYBT010000023.1:0-7019 GCA_036162675.1 Thermoplasmatota archaeon | reverse complement strand
GATTGGAATTGGGTGAAGACGATGATGACGCCGATGAGCGAGAGGAGCCCCGTCATGTTGACCAAAATGCCGTGAAGGAACAGGGGATTTGAGCCATCACCACGGATAAATTTTGTTCGTGAAACAAATTGACCAAGGTTGCGAGCGAATTTCATCGGGATGAAAATACCGTTCAAGATAATGATGCCAGCGCTGACGGCATAGAGGATCGTCGTGACAATTCCTGTATCCGACATTGAGATAAAAATAGCTGCGAAAAGGACACCGAAGTTGATGATGAAATTGACGAGCCACGTGATGCGTCGATTCATCGTGGTGGCCAGTTCGTAATCATCAGCCAGACCAACAGGGCGTGCACGAGGTGCACGCGCTTTCTTTGCTTTGGCCGGCTTTTGTGCCTTGACTGGCTTGGCCTTTGCCGCGGCTTTCGCCACAGGCTTGGCCTTGGCAACGGGTTTGGCTTTGGCGACAGGTTTTGCCTCTTCGCCACCGGATGCTGCTGCTTTGTCGAGTAGTCCCATGTTGTTCACGCTTCCTTGTACAATTCACCGATTTGACGGTATATTTCAAAATCCGGAGAAGCCACAAAGGCTTCAATGGATGCATCTGGCATGTTGCCAAGTTGGTCATCGACCATGTTGTAGAAGAAAGCCCGCGTTTCATCGTCCGTCGTCTCGGGCGATTCCAATACCGCACGGTATGTTTCAAAATTCTCACTCGCCACAAAGTCATTCACAATGGCCTCTGGGAGGTGTTCACCTAGCAGGTCATCAACGATGGCCACGAAATGAGCAAAGAGTTCCAAGCCGTCATCCTCCGCAGCCTGTGCGGTGGCCGGTGCTTCCTGAACAGGGCTGGCCCCTTGCTTCAACGCTTTCCTACGAGCCATCAATTCCTGGAGGATGGGCGTGAGTTCGGCCAAGGCTTCCTTGTCTCCGACGGCTTTTGCATCTTGATAGAGGGGCTTCAACGAGCGTAGTTCATCTTCCACCTGCTTGAGTTCATCAACGTCTTCGGCCGGTTCGTCATCAAGAAGTTCGACAACTGGCGCATCTCGAATTTCTGCAACTTTCTCGTCAACGGCTGCTTTTCGCATCACGATGATCTCTCGGTCAAGTGAATGCCCAAAACGGTCAGCGTAGCGGTCGAGAAGGGAACCTGCCTCTTTGTTGCTGATTCGGTCAATGTGGCCGTAAATTTGTTGCAATGGCTTCTCCGACCGCTTAGCCCACAAATCACTGTAGCCTTTTTCCTCGGCGATACCCGAAAGCGTGGTTTCAGGATTGTTCACCGGTTGGGGCAACGGCGTGGTGTTGGCCACAGGGATGGGAGCGGGCGCAGGCGCGGCGGGCGTAACAGGTGCGGGTGCAGGAACCGGTGCGGGCAACGGAGCAGGCATGCCAGGGAGCGGGGGCAGGTCGCCACCCGTTGGCAATGGAAGGGGAGCAGGCAAACCAGCTGGAGGAGGCAAATCTGGCATGGGCAAAGGGGCTTCCTTATTCTTGGATTTCTTCCCTCTGCGCAGACCCAATGGACTCACCTCGTCCCAAGGGATGGGAAACCACCCTTGAACCTTACCGCATGTTGAACCATGAAGAATGATGTTCTTTTTGTATCCAACTTGGACTCAAACGAGTTTCGCCCACCCCTTGAGGACAAGGAATGTAGCGCCAGATTCATGAATTCGAAAACGCTCTCCAATCGTGCTCTCTATGCGGCGCTCACCAAATTGTGCAACGGCATCATCAACCACCCATTCAACCTCGTGAGCATCGTCCATTCCGAGCACAAAGGCTTCGTGAAGTGGATTGTAAGCATGACTTCCGTCAGGGTCAAGCCGCGCCAAAGGAAATTCACTGACGCGCATACCAGATTTTCCGTGGAGAGAGGTTGGCCACCGGATTTGCCGTCGAACATCGATGGTCACCACTTCATCGGTTTCACCAGCCGAACCGAGCACGACCGAAGCGTCGGCTTTGAGCAGGTTCAAAAAGAGTGTTTGGTAGTTGCCGAGGAGTTCGAACTTGCCCTCCTTCAATCGTTGCACACGATTGTCGTGATCCATCAATTCTGCAAGGCGTTTGATGGCTGCAGCCGAACGTTGCGAAGTGTTTCCTTCTCGGTCTTGAAGGGACTGAAGCGCTGCTTCCAAACGCCGCAATTCTGCATTGCCACCCTCTGCACCACGGTGAATTCTACGGAGCGTCATGATCATCTCATCCATACCATCTCGTATGCGTTGCGTCCAACCTTTTGCATCCTGGTCGTGATACCTTGCGAGTCCACCTTGGACATCGACGCCCTCGCCCCTGATGTGGGAGACCAATTCTCGACGAGCCTCGGAGTCCAAATGGAACAGTTGCGGGTCGCGATAGTGCAAATGGAATCCTCGATGACCAGAAAATGTCACTTGAAGGTGTTCTTGGGAAAAGCCGAATTCAGGTTCCAAATAGTCATTCCATAACGACCAAGCCTGTTCTTGAATGACAGCGAGCATGCCTGGAAAATCACGGTCAGTGACACCCGGAAGATGGTCGCCATCCAAGTCAAAGATGAGGTCGGCACCTTGCCACAATTTGTCGGCCATTTTGAGTTCATACGGGCGGCGCCAGTACGCCGTTGAGTAGAAACATGAATGCATGGCGCGTTGCGCCAAAAAAGATTGAACTTGATTCACGTCCGAGAATGATTTGTGACGAAGCGGTGGCGCCCCTCCAAATGGAATAAACATCCATTCACGGGTTTTGATGCGAGGGGGCGACCACAAGGATGCGTTTTGGTAGTATTGACCAAAACGATGTGCAAACCTTGCCCAGCCGTCTGACATGAATGTCCCTCAACAGATACCAAGCGTTGAGGGTTCTTGAAGAAAGCCGTGTTATTCTTGCTTCATCCAGAACCGCTCATCAGCGTCGCTGACCTCAGTAGCGGTGTCTGCGCCTGTGGCTTCGACATAATGCTCCCAGCACATGTAATACTTGTCAACCACCATGGCGTTGCCGAAGGTCAACCGCATGCCGCATGAGTGGCAGCGTGGGCCAAGTTCACCGTTGGGTGCTTGAGCGAGTTGGATGTGGTCGTGGGGCATACGTATCCTTCCTAACACGGGGTATTCGGTCTAGTCTTTGAACTTGAGGGAGCCTACCATTCAGTTTCTTCAAACTCAGAACCTTCCACCCAAGCCAGAAGGTCGAGCGCAACAACACACGATTCTGCCACCTCAGGCAGCGGATCGTTGACGAATTTTTGAAGCGACGGAATCACGCTTCTATCGCCAATAGCACCCATGGCTTCTGCAGCTTCGTGGCGCACCATGACATGCTCGTCGCTATCCTCTAAGCGTTCCACCAGCGTCGGTAAGGCAACAGGGTTCTGCATCTGGCCGAGCACATAGGCGATTTCGTGGCGAAGGAGGGCACTTTTACTGGAGAATCCACGACAAAGGGCCAAACATGCTTCGTCGGTTCGTTGATTTCGAAGTGCGAAAACTGCCCTCATGCGTTGAAACATCGGTTGTTCTTCGTCGCAAAGTTGCTCCTTCAATGACGCCAAAGCAGATGTCTTTGCCGGCGGCGCGGGATCCACCGACCCGTATTGGCTGACCTGAGGTTTGCGGCCTGTATCCGACATGGTTTAACCTCAGGGAGCACCGATGAATCGCATCGCATCCGTATCAAAGTCCTCTCGGATGAGGCCAATATCTTGACCCTCCTTGATGAAGCGGCGAATGGATGCTCGGCCCTCATCTCGGTAGTCAATGGTGCGGTCGTTGACGTACATGCCAACGAATTCCTTGTTGGTGTCATCGTCAATACCTCTGCCCCACGCCTTTGCGAATTCGAGCGCTTCGTCGGGGGATTTGAGCGCGAACTCAATACTCATCTTCGTGTATTTCGTGATGTCCTGCATCACCTGCTCACCGAGATCTCTGCGAACGACGTTGCCGCCCAGGGGCATTGGCCAATTCGGCGTTCGAGCGTTCCACCACTTCCCCAAGTCAATGAGAACATCCAGGTCGTGGTCAACATAGGTGAGTTGGCCTTCGTGAATAATCAGTCCGCTCATGTAGGTTCCATCTAAAATTCGGGGGATGATTTCGTCAAAGGGAACCACAGCGACTTCACAATCACCCCATGCCAAACGAAGACCGAGGTAGGCACTGGTCTTCAGGCCAGGGACAGCAATGACATTGCTTCGAGCGTCTTCTTCGGATACGCCTTGACGACACACGATCATCGGCCCATATCCTTCACCCATGGAGGCACCACAGTTCATGAGGGCGTAATTTTCAGCGATGTCGGGGTAGGCGTGGATGGAAACGGCTGAGACTTCCAATTCTTGGTTCATCGCACGATGGTTCAATGTTTCAATGTCCTGCAATTCATGGACAAAATTGTAGCCAGGCGTGGGAAAAGCTCCCGTGGTCATGGCGTGGAACATGAAAGCATCATCGGGGTCCGGGCTGTGACCAATCCGTACGATCTTGTTTCCCGATGCATCAATGGGCAGTTCAACGACCATGATTCATTCCACCTGTGTGCCCTTCAAGAACATTCGTTTGAGCAATGCACGAAGAAAGCACGCTACCAAGCAAATTGAGGTTGGGTTTCCATAGCACAGGCTGAGTCGAGGAAACGGAACAAACCATCCAAGTGGTGTTGATTGAGTCGGTTGAAAACTTCCCCATAATATTGGTCAAGTCGCGCATGGGTGAGACCGGATTTTTCCATGGACCACTGAATCACCAACTCTCGCTTCATTCCCTGCGATTCGAAGGCTTCCAAATTGTCGAGCAGGGCGGCATGGGCTTCCTGCAGGGGTTCAAGAGGGGTGTCTTTCCTCGCCACGAAGACCCCAAAAATCATCGGCAAACCTTCCTGTTCCATCCATGCAGTCCCAAGGTCCATCTGAACCATTTCGGGAAATTCACGTGCGGCCTCGAGGGCTCGGTCTCCAATCAGCAGTGCACCGTCGGCCATGGCCATCATGGACTCATAATCAGGGCCTGTAGAGACGTATTTCATGTTCCTTCCCTGTTTGGAAATAAGATGTTTGAGAAGGGCGACGGAGGTCGCAGAATCGCTGGGTAGAGCGATGGTTTTCATCGACGAGAGCGGGACAGCACCAAAAAGCAACACGCTGCCAACTTCACCCTGACTCCCGATGCCGATGTCAGGAAGGAGAACCAATTCATCGGCATGTTTTGCATAGTCTGCAGCAGGAATCGGAGCGAGAATGCAGTCTCTCCTCAAGACATGGCCTGTGAGCCAAGATGGAGGAGCAGACAAAACGTTCCAAGTGGAGTTGAGGTCGTGATACAAAGGATCGCAATTGATGAACGCCACGCGTCCAAGCGTTGAGGTCCATGTTTCACTCATGCCAATCATCCTTGAGCCATCGGAAGTGGACGCCGGGAAGGCGGAGGTGGGGGCGTGTAGGCCTCAAATGATGAGTAAGTCGTGTTGCGCTGGACCGGGTCGCAACCAGCATCGTTGATGAGGCGAGCGAGTTTTGTTCGGTCATGGTCCAAGGGCGCAGTGGAGCCAGCAAGATGCATGATGGATTCCTTTTGGACCGTACCGTCGATGTCGTCCGCGCCAAATTGCAGCCCCAACTCAGCCAGGTGGTCGCCGATGTTCATCCGGTAGGCTTTGATGTGAGGTATGTTGTTCAGCATCAGTCGAGAAACAGCGATGGTTCGTAAAACCTCAGTGCCTGTCGCAAGTTGGGCCTCAGGGAGTCGCGTGTGGTCTGGCAAAAACGGATAGGGAACAAAACACTGGAAACCGTTCGTGATGTCGTTCAATTCTCGGAGTGAAATCATGTGTTGCAGCCGCTGCTCAAGTCGTTCCACGGTTCCAAAGAGCATGGTGCAATTGGAAGGAAGGCCAACCTCATGGGCCTCACGATGAATCTGGAGGTATTCATCTGAACTCTCTTTTCCATTACAAATGTGAGCCCTGACATCATCATCGAGAATTTCTGCGCCGCCACCGGGAAGTGAAGTCAAACCCGAATTTTTGAGCCGGCGAAGCACCTCTTTTGTTGAGATGGATGATTTTTGTGCCAGGTGCTTGATTTCCACAGCAGTCAACGCTTTGATGGAGATATGGGGAAATTGTTCCTTTGTTGCTCTGAAGAGGCCCTCGTAGTGCTCAACACCCCAATCTGGGTGGAGTCCACCGACCGAATGCACCTCGTCAACGGCATGCGCATACTGCTCCAAATCAGCGAGGTATTGCTCCACGGACATGGCGTAGGCATCAGATGCCTTTGGGCCGCGACGGAAGGCACAAAACTTGCAGGCAAGTACACAGATATTGGTTTGGTTGATGTGGACATTTGAATTGAAAAACGCCTGTGAGCCGAATCTTGCTTCACGAACACAGTGGGCAAGCGCGCCAAGTTCGTGTAAGTCCGAATGATTGTACAAAACCATGCCGTCTTCAATGGTCAGCGCCTGGTTTTCCATCAGTTTGCCCGTAATGGATTGGAGGTTGGAGCTCCAAGCCCTTGCACTGATGTTCTGCACCAACCTGGACAACCAGTCACCATGTTCGCCTGCGAGAGGAGCAGGTTGGCCAACTGACGCCATGCCTCTGCGTCTCCGGATTCCTTCATGAACATGTGCTTTGTTCCGTCAACGACGGCGAACTGCAAAGATGCCAGATTTAACGATGAATTTTCGAAACTCTTCGATGATGAAGACGCTTGATGCAATAAGCACGACGACCAACCAATCGTTTTGGGTGATCGGATTTGTTCTCAGGAGTGAACCGACTTCAATGCCAAGAAGAGGGATGGACATATCGGCCAATTGGACGAAGAAAAACAGCAAACCACCCGAGATGAGCAAGGCGTAGTTGATGGCCCGGTTTGAGAAAAGCCCCAATTCAAACACGCTTTCTTCGTTTGACCTGCAGTTCATGACATTGAACAACTGGTAGACGATGAACACGGCGAAGGTCATCGTTTGTGCGTGCATGAAATGATCGTCTGCGTATGTTTGCCAATCATCA
>JAYYBT010000022.1:0-12246 GCA_036162675.1 Thermoplasmatota archaeon | reverse complement strand
TTGGTTCGCTGGTAGAGGTTGCCAACTTGGGCATAGGCGTGGTTCCCTGTGGCGTGGTGGGCCTCATCCAAAATGAGCAGGTCCACCTCTGCCAAATCGATGATGCCGTTCATGGCGTCGTTGCGGATGACTTGCGGTGTGGCCATGACCACCGTGGCTTGATTCCACAACGCTTCCCTCTTTTGTGGCCCGGTCTCGCCCGTGTAGGATACGATGCGCTCTTCATTGAGATTCAAGCGTTCAACGGCCATGGTGCGCTGCTGGTCGACCAAGCCGGTGGTTGGGGCGATGAGGACAATTTTGCTGCTTCCCTTTCGCAGAAACTCCGCCATCGCCATCCATTCAACTGCAGTTTTGCCAAATCCAGTGGGCATCACCATGAGGCTGGAAAACGAGAGAATACGCTCAAGCGAACGCAATTGGTAGCCTCTGGCTTCAACGCCATCGCTCAACAGAGGATGGACAACATGAGGCATGAAATCCACTTTCTGACGAGGGTTCAAAAGGATGATGTGGGGGGTTTGAGCCAAGGTTGAACAGAAAAATGCTCGTTGATTGAGAAATGTTTGAAGACCTTCAATCCACATAGCGTCCCACGCAACCGCTCGCTTGTCTGCACCGAACCGCATATATACGGGGTGTAAGTCGGAGGGGTGCTCAAAGGTGAGTAGCCAGACACACTGGGCCATCCCCCGAGGACCCCAACTGGCACGTTCCCCGCTCGTGGGAATGTGGCTCCGTGTCACGGCTTCGACGCTGCATGGGCCCTCGTACGCCCCCCAACGGTGGGGCCACTGCGTTGTAGAAAACCTGGAGGAATCCAAGATGGCAAAGCGAAACCACCCACGTCGTGGATCGATGGCGTTTAGCCCGCGTAAGCGAGCGAACCGCCCATTCGGTCACGTCAAGTCGTGGCCCACAACCGATGCGAGCGAAGTCCGAGTGCAGGGCTTTGCCGGCTGGAAGGCTGGCATGACCCACATTTTGGCTCGTGATTTGAACCCCCGTAGCACCTCGGCCGGTCAGGAAGTTCGAGTTCCTGTCACCGTCGTCGAATGCCCGAAGATGCGAATTCTCGGCGTGCGTGGCTACGAAATGACGCCCTACGGCATGCAAGCCCGTGGGGAAGTTTGGGCTGATGCAGAAAAGATTGCAGAAGCCTTCTCAGAACTCTTCAAGCGTGTTCCAGAACGCAAGGAACACGACGCCTCCAAGCACATGGAGAACCTTCAGCAAGCTGACCTTTGCGAAGTTCGCCTCATCGTCGCCACCCAACCTCACACCCTCTCAAGCGTCCCAACCAAGGTTCCTGACGTGATGGAGATGGGCTTGACCGGTGGAAGCATGGACGACCAACTCAACTGGGCCAACGAGCGCCTGGGTGAGGAATACTCCTTTGCCGATGCATTTGAAGAAGGCACGATGACCGATATCGTCGCCATCACCAAAGGCTACGGCTGGCAAGGTGTCATCAAGCGATTTGGTGGTAAGCTCCAATCTCACAAGAACTCCAAGAAGCGCCGACAACACGGTAACATGGGTGCATTTGGTGACGGCTACGTTCGAAAGACCATCCGTCAAGGTGGACAAACGGGCTACCATCAGCGCACCGAGTACAACAAGCGCATTCTGCGTGTCGCCAACCCCGAAGACCATTCCATCACGCCTGCTGGTGGATTCCTTCACTACGGCGAAATCAAATCCGACTACATCCTTGTCAAAGGAAGCGTCCCCGGCCCCGCCAAGCGATTGATTCGCTTCCGCGATGCCACCCGTGCATCGGACAAGACGCTTCACGACTATGAGATTACGTACGTGAGTACCGCATCCAAGCAGGGGGCCTGAAGATGAAGGTCGCAACCAAAGACATCGTCAACACGGTCACCCAAACCGAAATGGATGCTGGCAAGTTGTCCGCACGCTTCGATGTTGAAGTCTCGGACGGTTCCAAGGTGAACCTCCCTGCTGCTTTCGAATCCGAAGTCCGTGAAGACTTGGTCAAGTTGGCAGTGGCCTCGAGCCGAGCCAACCGCCGCCAAGCCTACGGTTCCCGCCCACACGTCGGAAAGCGCCGCCCAATGGCCGGTATGAAGCACTCCGTCGAATGGTGGGGTAAGGGTCGTGGTGTGTCCAGAATCATGCGACGAACCGGTTCCCGCCGTGGTGCCCAAAACCCCCACACGCTGGGTGGTCGCCGAGCCCACGGTCCAAAGGTTGAGAAGGACTGGTCCCGCAAACTCAACGCCAAGCAACGCCACGCTGCACGCAACGCTGCTCTAGCCGCTACCGTCTCCATGGAGACCGTCGCTGCCCGTGGCCACCGCTTTGACGACACGGTTGAACACCTGCCCATCGTTCTCGGTTCCTACACCGAGGTCGTTGACGGCAAGTCCACCGAGTACGACATCGAGACCTTCAACCACGGCTCTGCTACCCGAAAGGCAGCGGCCATCTTCGCCGGCCTTGGCCTTGGCCCTGACATGGACCGAGCCCGCAACGGCCGAAAGATCCGAGCCGGTAAGGCGACCATGCGTGGACGCGTTCACAAGACGCCCAAGTCCATTCTCTTGGTGGTCAAGGAGAAGTCCGGATTGGCACAAGCTGCTCGCAACCTTCCCGGTGTCGACGTTGTTGCCGCCAAGGATTTGTGTGCAGAGGACCTTGCTCCCGGTGGAGACATCGGTCGTCTGACCGTCTTTACCAAAGCGGCGTTGGAGGCCATGAACTGAGGTGATACCATGAACGCATACGACATCATCATTCAACCCTGGCTGACTGAGAAATCCATGGAAGCCCGAACCACCGAGCAGCGCTTGGAATTCTTGGTTCGCCGCAGCGCCACCAAGGCCCAAATCGCACGCGCCGTTGAGACCATCTTCGACGTGGAAGTGGCCAAGGTCAACGTTCGCAATTCAAAGCACGGCAAGCACGCTTCGGTGAAGCTTGCTGAAGGCTACGACGCAGAAGACGCTGCTATGCGTCTGGGAGCATTCTGAGGTGATTTATCATGGGTAAGAGAATTCGTGCACAACGCAAAGGTTCGTCGCCACGCTACCGTGTGGCCAGCCACCGGTTCCCTGGAAAGAACCGCATGCCACGCGAGAAAGACGTGGTGTGTGAGGTCACTGAACTTGTTCACAGCCCGGTCCACAGCGCACCGTTGGCTCGCATCAAGACCCCCGACGGCGACACCACCTTGGTGGCCGCCACCGAAGGTATCTCGATTGGCAGCAAGGTTGCGATTGGCGACAATGTCGCTCTTCGACCTGGCAACATCACCGAGATTGGCAACATCCCAGAAGGTACCGCCATCAACAACCTCGAACTTCGACCTGGCGACGGCGGTAAAGTCGCTCGCTCCGCAGGAAACTCCTGCATGGTTGAATCTCGCATCGGCGACATGGTTCGTATCCGTATGCCCTCGGGTTCAATGAAGGAACTTCCAGCCAACTGCCGAGCCACCATCGGTGTGCTCGCCGGCCACGGTCGAGACGAGATGCCAATGCGAACAGCCGGTGCTGCCTACTACAAGGCCAAGGCTCGCGGTAAACTCTACCCGCACGTTTCTGGTGTGGCCATGAACCCTGTTGACCACCCACACGGTGGTGGAAACCACCAGGCTGTTCACGGACCCAACTCCGTCGCTCGTGGTACGCCACCGGGTGCCAAGGTTGGTTTGATTGCACCACGCCGAACCGGTCGTGGACGAGGTAAGAAAATTTGAGGTGATGATGCATGGCTAAGAAGAAGAAGTCGTTTATGACCCCCAAAGCCAGTCGACGTAAGGCACGTAAGCGCCTTTCGACCACCTCGGCACGTGTGAAGAAGGAGTTCACCTACCGTGGATTCACCATGGAAGAGTTGAACCAAATGCCCATGTGGCCCGAGACTGAAGACCAAGACTACATCGTCGGTCTTCTGCCTTCCAGAGTTCGACGAAGCCTCGGTCGAGGTATGTCCACGGAAAACGAGCATTTCATGGAACGTGTGCTTCGGTCTGGTACCAAAACCATCCGAACCCACCGCCGAGACATGCCCATTCTCCCGCAATTTGTCGGTCGCCGCATCGCTATCCACAACGGTCAGCATTTCGTTGAAATCGATGTCAAGCCTGAGATGATTGGCCACTACCTTGGCGAATTCGCAGTGACCCGACGAGGCGTGACCCACAGCGGTCCGGGTGTAGGTGCTACCCGTTCGTCCAAGCACGTCCCATTGAAGTGAGGTGAGAAAGATGGCAAAGCGAAACCAAATGGATCGACGAAGTCGTCGTCATCAACTCCCACAACGCGGCTACACGCAGCTCTTGCAGGGCAACCGTCTTGCAACCGCACGTGCGACCAACGTGGACATGCACGTCAAGCACTGTTTCGAAGTCTGTCGTGCCGTCAAGAACAAGACCGCTGGGGAAGCCGTTGCTTACCTCAACGAAGTGCTTCGCATTGATTCGGACCGTGCTGATGTGCGCCGCAAGGCCGCTGCCGTGCCTTTCCGACTCGGCAGTGGAAACAAGCGCAAGCGACGCTCAGGCCCGTCCATGGTCGGCCACCGAAAGGGTGGTGTCGGTCCAGGACGATACCCGGTCAAGGCCTCCCGTGCCATCATCAAACTCATTGAGAGTGCGATGGAAAACGCTCGCTTCCAGTACGAAGACATCGATGCTGATGAAATGGTCATCACGCACATCGCCGCTCACCGTGGACCCATCCGAAAGGGATGGATTCCACGAGCCCGAGGCCGTGCAACGCCAAGCAACCACTACCGCGTGAACTTGGAAGTCTTCTTGGAAGACATGAACGCCATCGGCGACGAATTGGAGGACGACTTCTGAGGTGAACATCATGAGCAAGCAAAGCATTCTACGAACCCTCGTTAACCGCAACGTCGAGCGATTGCTCGTCCGTGAATTCTTGATGAAGAACACCTCCAAGTCTGGATTCGGTGGTCTTGACATCCGCCGTGTTCCCGGAGGAACAGAAGTCACCGTTCACGCCGAGCGCCCCGGTATGGTCATCGGCCGAAAGGGGAAGATCATCAACGACCTTCAAAACCGCCTCGACCAAGAATTCGACTTGGCTAACCCCAAGCTCAAGGTTGAGGAAGTCAAGAACCCGACCTTGAACGCTCAGGTCATGGCAGAGAAGATCGCTGCCTCCCTTGAGCGTGGCTGGTATCACCGCCGTTCGTGCCACAGCGCTGCCCAGAACATCATGGATGCTGGCGCCCGTGGTGTCATCGTCACCGTTGCTGGTAAGTTGACGGGCTCCCGAAACCGAACCGAGAAGTACATCCGTGGCCACGTGAAGTATTGCGGTGAGACCGCTCTTCAGCACATGGACAAAGGTTACTCCGTCGCTGTCAAGAAGTTGGGAACCATCGGTGTCACCGTCGAAATCATGCGACCAGGCACCCGTCTCCCACACGAAATCAGCATTTTCTCGGAAGAGGAACTCAAGATCCAAGCCGCTCAAGAGGCCGCCGCAGAGGAGGGTTCTGAGTGAGCTACGTATCCAACCGAGAAATCGCTTCCATGAGCGCAGAGGCTCGAGAAGCTCGCCTGCTTGAGTTGCAGGAGGAGTTGCTCCAACTTCGTGCAGAAAAAGCGCTGGGTGGTACACCTTCCAACATGGGTGCCTACAAAGCGACCCGCCGAAGCATTGCGCGCTTGAAGACGCACATGAACAACGGTCAGTGAAAACAACAAGAGGTGATGGAGAACAATGGCGGCTATTTGCAACGTTTGCGGACTACCCGATGAACTGTGCATCTGCCAAGAAATTGCAAAGGAGCAACAAAAAGCCATTCTCTCAACCGACCGAAGACGCTATGGAAAAATCGTAACAAAAGTGGAGGGCATTGACGACGCAGCAATTGACATCAATCAACTTGCCAAACTCCTGAAGAACAAATGTGCAGCAGGCGGAACGGTCAAAGGACGATTGATTGAACTTCAAGGAGATCACAAGAAAAAAGCTGCAGAAGTGCTCAGGAATAACGGATTCAATGTGGAGGTGCGATGATATGAACATGTACAACCAACCCTGGATCGGTCGCTCCATGACCATCACCTCCTCCACCGACCCGACCTTGACCGGTCGCACGGGTATTGTCGTGGACGAG
Source organism: Thermoplasmatota archaeon (assembly GCA_036162675.1). GTDB lineage: Archaea > Thermoplasmatota > Poseidoniia > Poseidoniales > Poseidoniaceae > Poseidonia. Next base: position 6,126 of record JAYYBT010000022.1, on the reverse strand, counting down.
ACCCGAAACACCGTCGCACTCCTCGAGGGCGACCAACAACTGGTCCTCAACAAGGCCAGCATCACATTCACCGTTGACGACAACGATGTCGTCATCCAAGGGGCCATGGTGGGTCAGCGCCCCGAAGACAGGATCCACCGAACATACAGGAAGGCATGATACGATGCGAGACATTGGCGTTGACGTGAAGAACCCCACCGGCGAGTGGGATGGTGATGTGAACTGTCCGTTCTACGGCAGTTTGCGCCTCCGAGGACAAGTCCTCGAGGGCACCGTCTCCAGTGTTGGTATGCAGAAGACCATCACCATCGAGCGACACAATGTTCGCTACATGAAGAAGTACGAGCGATTCGAAAAGCGCACCAGCGTCGTTTCCGCTCACCTTCCTTCGTGCATCGGCGAAGTCAACATCGGCGACAGCGTGAAGGTCATGGAATGCCGACCGCTCTCCAAGACCGTTTCATTCTGTGTCATTGAGAACTCTGGAGGTGTTGCTTGATGAAGGGCATCGCCGGTAAGCAAACCCGAGGCCTGCCCACGGCAGCACGTCTCCACGTCGCTGACAACACGGGTGCCAAGGTCGTCCAGATTCTCAACGTGCTGAAGCTCGGCGGTACCATGCGCCGATACCCAGCCGCTGGTGTGGGCGACATGGCCAAAGTATCCGTCAAGAAGGGTACGCCAGACACCCGCCGACAAATGTTCAACGCTGTCATCATTCGTCAGCGCCGCCCCTTCCGTCGTGTTGACGGAACGTGGGTCCAATTCGAAGACAACGCATGTGTCATCGTCAACGAAAAGGGCGACGTCACCGGTTCCGACATCAAGGGACCCGTTGCTCGTGAGGCCGCCGAACGCTGGCCTCGTATCGCAGCCAATGCAAAGCAAATTGTGTGAGGGATTGAAATGGTCAAGAGTATGAAACCAGGCAAACAACGCAAGGCGCACTTCAACGCGCCCATGCACCAGAAGCGCAAGCGCGTGGCCGCTCGTCTCCAACTGAGCAAGCCCGACGCCCGTTTCGCCGGTGTTCGAACCGTCACCGTCCGTGTTGGCGATGTGGTTCAGGTCACCCGAGGCGACCAAGCCCACGGCGGCAAGCGCCACGGCGGCAAGCGCAACAACGAGCCGTTGACCGGTGCCGTTCTTCGCATCGACGCTGAAAAGGGTCGTTTGTACATTGAAGGTGTCAAGGCCAGCAAGGCCGATAACAAGGAAGAGGCGGTTCCAGTGCACGTCTCGAATGTGGTGGTGACTCAACTCGATGAGTCGGACCGCCTCCGCATCGCAAAGTTGACTGGTAACAGGAGTTGAATGATATGAGCAGCAACCACTTGAAGCGCTTGGCCATGCCACGAAGCTGGCCTCTGCCACGAAAGACCTCGGTTTGGGTCACTCGCCCAACCCCTGGTGCCCACACGCTTGAGCTCTGCATGCCCATCACGCTCGTGGTCCGAGACGTGCTTGGTCTTGCAAAGACCGCTCGCGAAGTCCGATTCATTCTCCACAATGAACTCGCCAAGATCGACGGACGCGTCGTCAAAGACACCCGTCGCGGTGTTGGTTTGATGGACGTCCTCACCCTTGGTGAAGACAACTACCGCTGCGTCCTCGACCACAACGGCCGACTCCAGTACCGTCCAATCGGTGCCAAGGAAGCCTCGTGGAAGGTGTGCCGCATTGAAGGCAAGACCACCATCAAGGGCGGTCGCACCCAACTCAACCTCCACGACGGTCGCAACATCATCGTTGATGACCCCTCGGAGTACAATACGGGTGATTCGCTCAAGTTGAACCTCCCCGACCAGAAGATTCTGGAGCACATTCGCTTCGGTGAAGGCACCCGATGCTACCTCATCGGCGGTGCTCACGTCGGTTCCACGGCGGACGTCAAGGAATACATCGTCAAGCGCTCCAGCATGCCCAACGAAGTTCTGTTTGATGGCTTCGGTACGGTTGCTCGCAACGTGTTCGCCATCGGCGACGCCAGCATGCCGCTCACGGAGGTGGCTGAATGAGCGCCACCGCCAACCCCATGAGTCAACTTCGCATCACCAAGGTGTGCGTGAACATCGGTGTCGGTGAAGGCGGCGAACGCCTCGTCAATGCCGAAAACGTGCTTGAGATGGTCACTGGCGTCAAGCCCCAGCGAACCCTCGGTCGCATTCAGAACCGCGACCTCAAGGTCCGTGTCGGCGCACCCATTGGCTGCAAAGCCACCATGCGCGACCAAGAAGCCATCAAGGCCTTCTTGACCAGCGCCTTTGACTGTCGAGAGAACACCATTCCTGCATGGAACTTTGACCGAGAGGGCAACCTTTCCTTCGGTGTTCGAGATTACACGGACTTCCCCGGACAGAAGTACGACCCCGAAATCGGAATCTTTGGTATGGACATCACGGCCGTGCTCGAACGCCCAGGCCACCGTGTCAGTCGCCGCCGACGTGGCAAGAGCAAGGTCGGCATGAAGCACCGTGTTTCGGCCGATGAGTCCCGTGCATGGTTTGTTGAGAACTTCAACATCAGTATCCTGGAGGAATGAAGATGGCACGAGATCACGGAGAGAGAATTGGACGAACCATTGGATGCCGCCGATGCGGACGCAAGCGAGGCATGATTCGCCGCCACGGGCTGCGATTGTGCCGACAATGCTTCCGCGATGTCGCACCGGAAATCGGTTTCAAGAAAATGAATTGAGGAGGGAGAAAGTATGCAATTTGATCCATTGAATGACGCTCTTGTCAAAATCTACAACGCCGAGCAAGCTGGAAAATTCAACGTTGAGTTGACGCCAGCATCGAAACTTCTCGGCAACGTGCTGAACATCATGCAGAACTCAGGCTATGTTGGCGACATCGAACGTGTCGAAAACGGCCGTGGCGATGCTTTCGTCGTGGAACTGCGTGGAACGATCAACCGCTGCGGTACGGTGAAACCCCGCCACAGCGTGCGTCGCCAAGAATACGAGAAGTGGGAGACCCGATACCTCCCTGCCCGAGATTTCGGCCTTCTCATCTTGACGACCAACTCCGGCGTGATGCATCACAACGATGCGAAGGACGCCAGAATTGGCGGCAAACTGCTGGCCTACGTGTATTGAGGTGAAGAAACATGGTAAAACTCGACAGAATCGAACACACCGTAACCATCCCTGAGGGCGTTACTGCCAACATCAGCGAAGATGGCGTCGTGACCATTACCGGCCCCAAGGGTACGCTCACCCGTGCTTTCGAAAGCGATGTGGTTCAACTCTTCCAAGACGGCTCCGGCCTGATCGTTCGTGTGGACCTCCCTCGACGAAAGCAACGAGCCCTCGCAGGGACCTGGAACGCCCACCTCAACAACATGGTGAAGGGCGTTACCGACGGCTTCACCTACAACCTCAAGGCCTTCTATTCTCACTTCCCAATGACGTTGGCCGTGAACGGCAACACCTTCCAAGTGAACAACTACTTTGGTGAGCGAGTTCCACGAACCGCTCACATTCTTGACAACGTTGACGTCAAGGTGTCCAACAAAGTTGAAGTCACCGTTTCCGGCATTGACAAGGAAGCAGTTGGTCAGACTGCAGCGAACATCGAGCGCTGCACGACCGTGAAGAACCGAGACCGCCGTGTCTTCCAGGATGGTATCTACCTGTTGAACAAGGAGTGATTGAGATGGCAGAAGATTACGAATCAATGACCGTTGCACAGCTCAAGGAAGCCCTCAAGGAAATGGGCCTCCCTGTGTCTGGTAAGAAATCCGACCTCTTGGCCCGCCTGCAGGAAGCAGCCGGTCAAGCCGATGATGTCGTCGAAGAGGAGGCGCCCGTTGAGGAAGCCGCCGATGACGATGCATGGGAGGACGACGACTGGGACGATGAAGGCGAAGACGTCTACATGGTCAAGCAGAAGCCTGTTCTTGACGAGGAGATGAAGGCTGCCTTGGCACTCCGTGCTGCTCAGAAGAAGAAGACGCCCTCGTTCCGCCGAACCGAATGGTTCCGCTACAAGCGACTTTCTCGCTCTGGATGGCGTGCTCCTCACGGTATGGACAACAAGCAACGTCGCAACTACAAGTACCGAGGCTCCTTGGTCCGAATCGGACACGGCAAAGTCGCCGCCGCCCGTTTCCTTCACCCGTCTGGCTTCCGAGAAGTGATGGTCCACAACACCGCTGACCTCGAAGCCATCGACCCCGAAACCGAAGCAGCCCGTGTGGGTGCTACGGTCGGCGGACGCAAGCGAGAGCACATTTACGCACGAGCCGATGAACTCGGTGTTCGTGTGTTGAACCGACGGAGGGATGTCTGATGCAGATCACCAATCAAAAGCGAATCGCAGCTCGCCTGCTAAAGTGCGGCGAAAACCGAGTCTGGATTAACCCGCTCTACGTTGACCAAGTCGCTTCTGCCGTCCAAACCGACGACATTCGCGAGTTCATCGACGAAGGCTGGATTCGTGCCAAGCCCGTCAAGGGAACCTCCCGTGTTCGTGCTCGAGCCCGTTTGGCTCAGAAGCGAAAGGGTCGCCGTAAGGGGCAAGGAACCCGTGCCGGTACGGCCAACGCTCGCAACCCACGAAAGAACCGCTGGATGCGAACCATCCGCAGCCAACGCCGTGTGTTGAAGGAACTTCGAGAGGACAAGACCATCGAACCCTCGCAGTACCGCCGATACTACCTCAAGGCCAAGGGCGGTTCCTACCGTTCCATCGCCCACATGCGCTCTCAAATGACGCTTGAGGGTGTTGAATTCAAGGGAGGCGATGAGTGATGGCAGGCAACAATCGACGTTCGATTTTCCGCCGACGAAAGGCCGGTTTGACCGACTACCGTCGCCGTTTGAAGTTGCTCCGTGGGCAAATGCCTCGTGCCGTTGTCCGTGTTTCCAACACCCGCACCACCTGCCAACTCGTCACATGGGCTGCAGACGGTGACCTCGTGTCCGTGTCCGTCACCGGCTCCGACCTGGTGAAGAAGTACGGATGGCCGAGCAACCGCTCGCTCAAATCCGTCCCAGCGTCCTACCTCGTCGGTTTTGCCATGGGCAAAGCCGCCGTTGCCTCTGGGGCCAGCGAAGCCGTGCTCGACATCGGTTTGGCTGCCAGCACCCGGGGTGGCCGTGTTTACGCCGCCCTCAAGGGCATGAGCGACGCAGGTCTTGAGATTCCACACAGCGAAGACGTCTACCCCGATGAGGACCGCTTGAGCGGCGCCCACATCGACGACAGCGTCTCCGGAGACATTGAAACCACCAAGAACACCATTGAGGGGGCCTACTGATGACCGAAGAACACACGCCAACCATGGCACCAGGTTTGCTTCAAGCCTATGCACCTGAAGAAGCCGATGAGATGCCCGATCCTCGCCGCCGACGACGCAACCAAGACGACCCCATCGCAAATTTGCGAAAGTGGGAGCCACGAACCCGATTGGGTGCAGCCGTCATGGCGGGGAAGATCATCACCTACGAAGCCGCTTTGGCTTCCGGTCTTCCCATTCGTGAGGTTGAAATTGTGGACGCTTTGATCCCTGACCTCGAAGATGAAGTCATCGATGTCAACATGGTTCAGCGCATGACCGACAGCGGTCGACGTGTCCGCTTCAACGTCATGGCTTGCGTTGGCAACCGAGACGGCTACGTCGGACTCGGCATGGCCAAGGCCAAGGAAGTCGCAACCGCCATCCGCAAGGCCATCACCGCCGCCAAGTTGAACCTCATTTCGGTTCAGCGAGGCAACGGTTCGTGGGAATCTTCTCCCGGACCGGGCAACACCGTGCCGTTCAAGGTCAACGGACGAGCTGCATCAACTCGTGTCACCCTCATGCCCGCTGCAAAGGGGAAGGGCTTGGTCATCGGCCAAACCGGCAAGAGCGTTCTGCAACTCGCTGGTATCGAGGACGTGCTTTCCCGAACCAAGGGCCAGACCCGCACAACCATCAACTACGCCGCTGCAACCTTCAATGCGTTGAAGAACATCAACACGACCCGCGTCACCAACGCACAGCGTGAGAATCTCTACATCCACACCGGGAGGAAGAATGCATGACGTTCATTGTTGTACGAGCACGAAGCGATGTCAAGGTGGAGCGTTCCATCCGTGAAACCATGGGTTACATGAATTTGACCCGTGTCAACCACGC
>JAYYBT010000021.1:0-3043 GCA_036162675.1 Thermoplasmatota archaeon | reverse complement strand
GGGTCAAAATCCCCCGTTCACCCCAACGACCATGTTAACCGGGCTCAATCCTCCAACGACACCTTTCCCACCGCCATGCACATCGCCGCAGCTGAGGCGTTCACCCACCGCTTGCTGCCCAGCGTCCGAGCCCTTCGAAGTGCACTCCATGCCAAAGCGGTTGAGTGGGAATCCATCGTGAAAATCGGCCGAACCCACCTCATGGACGCGGTTCCGCTGACCCTTGGCCAGGAAGCGTCCGGTTGGGTTGCCCAACTGGACGCCGACCTCCGTCGTCTCGACTTTGCTCTTGACGACCTGTTTGAACTGGCCTTGGGCGGCACCGCCGTGGGGACGGGACTCAACGCTCACCCACTCTTCGCGCAAATGGTCGCCGACGAAATCGCCAACATCACGGGCTTAACCTTCTGTTCAGCCGAGAATAAATTCGCTCAATTGGCCGCCCATGACGCCATCGTCGCCGCCTCAGGTGCACTGAACACCCTGGCCGCTTCCTTGATGAAAATCGCCAACGACATCCGATGGCTGGGCTCTGGCCCCCGTTGTGGTCTTGGAGAATTGGCGCTTCCAGCCAACGAGCCCGGCTCGTCCATCATGCCCGGCAAGGTGAATCCAACCCAATCAGAAGCCATGACGATGGTGTGTTGCCAGGTGATGGGGAACCACACCGCCATCACCATCGGTGGCAGCCAAGGGAACTTCGAGTTGAACGTCTTCAAGCCGATGATGATTCACAATTTCCTCCACTCGGTTGACTTGCTGACCGATGCATGCCGCACCTTCCGGACCCGTTGCGTCGAGGGTTTGGTGGCGGTGGAAGACAACATTCAGTCCCACTTGGAAAATTCTTTGATGTTGGTGACGGCGCTCAACAATCACATCGGCTACGACAAGGCGGCGAAGATCGCCAAGAATGCTCACGAGAAGGGCACGACGCTACGAGCCTCAGCGTTGGAACTCGGCTACCTGACCAACGAGGAATTCGATGCGTGGGTTCGCCCCGAAAACATGACCGGGCCGAAGCAGAGTTGACCTCACGAACGTCGAAGCGCACGAAGTTTCGCCTGGAGCGCCGATGTACGTTCATCGGCTTCCTGTGAAGGTCCAGACGAGTTCAAACGGCGATGGAACATCTCGCGGTCCCAGACCACCACGCTCCCGTCTTCACAGCCGAGCACCATGCGTTCGTTCGTGCCGTGCATTGCGTGAACTTTGGCAAACGAACCAGATGCGAGTTTTCCACCTTTGTTGGTCGCCCATACGTTCACGGTGCTCGCCATACCGTCATCACGAGCCAACCAGAGAAGGGAGGCCCCGTCGTGGACCATCGCTTCGGTTTGAGCTGAAACAGGTGCGCCCTTGGAGGACCAGCAGCGTTCGCCGTTTTCGGTGCGACCAACCGCCAACCCGTCATCCGTGGTCGCCACGTAGCCTTTCACCATGCACGTCAAATGTTCAACAGCGCCCTCTTCGGTGGAAAGCACCGCACCGAGATGGTTTGTGACGGTCCCATCGGTTTGCCCAAACAGACCTTGTGTCCTTCCAGAGGTCCCGCAGGTGGTGGGTGAAGAAGTAGGGGGTTTTGTGTGTTCAAACGGTGGTTCGGAGGAAACGTTCAGGTGACCGCAACGGGGGCGTCCAAGACCGGCGAGGAGTTGCTCGTCTGCGACGATGAGGGTCCACGGGCGTTCGTCCATCCGTTCGACCCACTGGAGTTCGCCCGCTGAAGAAAATCGCCATATGGCGGACTCGATGAAATCGTTGTGCTCAATATCGTAAACGGAGGAAACGGCCACGAGGTCGCCTTGCCACCACTGCACCTCATCCGCGCTCCCTTCAAGCGCTGCAGACCACTGGATTTCTCCAGAGGAACGAGACAGGACCACGACATGCAAACCGCTGGCGACAGCCACCGAAGCATCGTTGAGAGCGATGGCGCTGATTCGGTCGTTGGTTGGCGTGGTCCAGCGATGGTTGCCTTCACTGTCCCAGTGGGTTAACTGCCCGTCCCAACCGCCGGCGAAGACCTCGTTTTCGCTGCTGAGTTGAACCATGGAAACGGGCTGGTCCAAATTCCGGACCATCCACGTCGCCGTCTTCAGGTCCATGCGCTGAGGAGATGATTCACCACCATAAGGAGGTCGCCTCAATGCGCCACCTTTGTTTCCATTGTGGACCGTTTGCAAAAACCGAGCAAAGAAGAAAGGCTACCGAGACAAACACAAAACAGGGATGAGGCACCATGATGACGCGCCACGATATCGACAACGCACAACAGGCTTGGGGCGACGGAATTGTCGCCATCGCGAAGGCGCACAGCGAGGGCGGAGATTATGAGGCGGTCGCCCGAATCCATGTCGAAACATTGTACGCCTACGGGAGGGGTGACGTCCTGTTCAAGCCAACGCTCGCCGCCGTTGAACAATTTCGCCCAACGTTTGACGAAGCACTGTCCTATTTTGTCGCCTCCAACAATGCCTGTCCCGAAGACAAGGGCTTCGCCATCAAGGGATGGACAAAGGTCCGATTTGAAAACGCAGGCGTGATTCTTCGCGAGACGACAGCACTCGCAATGGGGAACTACTTTTTCACAACACCCGAAGGAGAGGAAGTCAAGGTGGAATACACCTTTGGATACATGCTTGATGAAGTGGGAGCGCTGCGAATCAACGTCCATCACTCGTCAATGCCGGCGACCGTTTGAGGCGCTTGCCTACACCAGCGGGATTCGCCGCCTTGGAATCGCAAAGGTCAGGATGAAGGCCAACAGGCCGAAAATACAGGCCGAATAGTAGTGGCCTACGGTGAAAAAGACCAGCACCGAAGAGGTGCGAAGCAGCACGATGGAACCGGATTTCAAGGCCCAGAGGGTGAAACCTGCTGCGATGAGGGCCACGCCCATGAAGCCGAACCCAACCAGCACATAGCCCGTGGCGGCACCTCCATCCATCAGGGGATGATCCATTTGTGTAGGCGTCTTGTCGATGTTTCGAATCTCGCATTCATCAGCGCCCCCCTCACAGGGCTGGCTCGCAAATTCAGC
>JAYYBT010000020.1:0-5436 GCA_036162675.1 Thermoplasmatota archaeon | reverse complement strand
ACACACCCAAGGCAACGTCGATTACATCAACAACTCGGCCTACAAAATCAACATCACCGGCCTGATGGATTGGACCTGGGACGACATCGCTCAAATGACGTTCACGCTCGACTACGTTTCTGCCGGCGGCGTGGATGATTCACGACTCGTCGTGGATGCCTTGGGCCTCGACATCACCGTTCAGACGCCGTGGTATGGCGGTGAAGTGGCCTACGCCTCCTCCCAATTCAGCGGACATGACCTCCCCGTTATGGGATTGGATTTTAGCAGCGGAACCAACGACAACATGGCACTGGACGATTGCGGCCTTAAGCCCACCATCGAGGGAACCACGGGGGAATGGACCAGCGAGGTGTTCAACCATCCACCCGAGCAAACACTCGGTCGTGTTCATCATGCTGTTGAGGGCGACAGCGGGAATGTGTCGGTTGAGGTCGCCGTGTTTGAAAACGAGGTCATGACCGACGATTTCACAGCCCTCCAACCCAACACCCTCCTGCCAACAGGCGATGCCTACCAACTCCGAATCACCGTTACCGATGCTTGTGTTTCATCGGCATGGGTTGATGTCAACGACCCCTCGTTGCAAGTGGATGGGCGTGTCTTTGGCAGCAACGACGGCATTGATGACGACTATTCACGGTGGTTGGTGTTCGTGAACGACCAGGTCGTTTCCAACGAACCCATGTCCCTTGGCGCCTTCACACATGAATGGCCCATCGGTGCCTTCCTTCGCCCCGGGACGTCGTCCTACACCGTTGAATTGCGAGCTTGGTTCACCTGGGATTCCGATGGTACAGCGAGTCATACAGCGCTTGAATTCTCCAACCTCGATGTCACCGGCGGCTACGCCATTGAGTGGGATGAAGACCCGGTGTGCGAGGCCATCGGCGACCAGCAATTGAGCGAAGACAACGGGGGCATTATTTTGCCACTGATTCGCCGATGCACAGACGACCGTGCGACCAACGAAGACCTTCAGGTTCAGTTCACGAACACGAACGAGGATTTGGTCGCCGTTGACCTGACCGAAGGCGATGTCCGTCTCCGCCTCCTTCCAGAAGCAAGCGGTCAGGCCATCATCGGCGTGATGGTCATCGACCCTGCTGGAAACACGTGGCAAGACGCCTTTTCTCTGGTGGTCGACGCAGTGGACGACCCCCCCGTGGTCGCTGAATTCCAATCCCTGATTCCCGTTGAGCGAGAGCTCGAGACGGTCATCAACATGACGTGGAGCGATGTTGATTCGCCCGGTCAAGTAACAGCTTCGACCAACCGTTCATGGGCCACGGTGGACTTGGCAAGCAACACCTTGACGGTCAACCCATCTGCAGTCGGCTTCCAATCGGTTCTCGTGTCCGTATGCGACCAAACGAGTTGCACTGAGCGAGAAGTTGACCTTGAGGTGATGGCCTTGCCGGATTTGACCATTGAATCCATCACCTTTGACAAGGAGGAATTGACACAAGGAGACATCATCTCGATGCGTGTTCTGGTCAGGAACCAAGGGCAAGCGGATGCCACCATGGTGTCGGTTCGGTGCCAAACCGAAGACCAACTCATCGGCGTCCAAACCATCGCCATCATTCAACCTGGAGAACTCCAATCCGTCATGTGCGATTGGCAAATCCCTCCCGATGCCCGCGTCTTGCGATTCAACGCCGTGGTCGACCGTGGATTGGAAATTCAAGAAGGTGATGAGGACAACAACGTGTTGGAAGAACTGGTCGCCATCAACGAACTCGTTGAGGACAACGCTGATTCCACCGAGGGCCTTCTCTCTGCGCAAACCGCCATGATCGGTGTTGTGCTTCTGGCCTTGGGATTGCTCGGTTTGATCGTCTTCATGATGCCCCCGAAAATCAAGAAAATCCAATGATGGAACCCTTTGAAGGCAAAGGTCGGCGTTCGCATCTCCGATGTCGGATAACGCGTGAAACACCCTCAAACTTGATAACCAAAACGTTGGAGGCGAGGTTGCTTTGAGGTCGTGGGGGCCGTTCAACCTTGGTTGACAAAGCAGGAGTGGGAACCATGTCTCAACTAAAAATCCGCATTGAAACGGACGAATACATCTACGAAGAATACATCGAAGCTTGAGCCTCAAGAGGCGGTTGGCCAACGTCGAGGGTAGACCTCGGTGTCAATGAGCACCATGCTTGGTCGCGCAACTTCGCCAGCGTCGAGCGTAGCGATTTCATCCGAGTCCATCTTCAGGCGAACAAAGCCAACGGCCTCGTCTTTCATGGACGACACCATCAGTTCAGTCCCCTTCTTCAGGTTCTGAGGGATGCTGATGAGCCCTGGACGGAGCAGAGGAGCACCGTAGGCGATAGCGGCAACTGCACTGTCCTTGACGTGGCAACGAGGGACATCCACGAGGAGTTTTTCGATGGGGTGAACGATGGCCTTGAGTGCATCTTCTTGGCCGCACTCCTTCCAAAGCCACACGGCATCGGCCAACTGGTCCATCGTCACGCAGTGCTCGAGGTCAAACATCCCAGACGTTTCTCTTCGGAGTTCTTTGAGCGACACCGGGGTGTTCAGCAAGAGGCCCATGTCGCGAGCCATGGTCCGGATGTACGTGCCCGCTTCACAGGTGATTCGCGCAACAACATCGTTTTCGTCAATGTCCAACAACTCAAACGCGTGAATGGTTCGCGTTCGAACCTGCACCTTCACCGCAGAAACTTCGGGTGGGACGTTGTAAATTCGACCGGTCAAGGACGCCATCGTTTCACGAATGGTCGCTTCATCGGGTCGGTCTCGAAACCGAAGCACGGCGATGTAGGACTTGGTATGCTTCAGGATTTTATTGGTGATTTTCATGCAACGCCCGGTCATGAGGGGAAGCACGCCGGTTGCAAAGGGGTCCAGTGTTCCACCGTGGCCCAAGCGTTCCAGCCCAAGCATATCTCGGGCCCAAGCAGCGAGTTGATGCGAGGTGGGGCCCGCTGGTTTGTCGATGAGAATGAAACCAGAGGCAAGGCGTTGCTCAAGCGAGCGGTCGTCGGGAGCCGTTCCGAAAGCGGCGTCCGTTGTGGGGGCATCGTCCAAGACATGCAGACTCATTCAATTGCCTCCAACAAGGCGACGACATGCTCCAGTATTTGAGATGCATTGAGGGAAGTGGCGTCAATCACGTGAGTGTAGGGCTCTGCGTCTTCCGGCACAATATCGTACAGCATGCGAAATCGTTCACCGTCAACGGCGGACCGCTGGGAATTGGCCTGCAGGGCATCCTCCATCGAAAGCCCCTCGCGATGAGCGACACGGCGAGCCCGCTCCTCATCGGAAACATGCAACCAAACACGCAGGCAGGGCAAGCCAAGACGGTAGGCCCACCAACCGGCCAAACGAGATTCCACGATGTCAGCCCCATCTGGGCCCTGCATGCGTTGCTTCAGCAAATCGTCCAAAGAACGGTCAACATCCAATTCGTTTTTGCAAAGTTCGCCAAAGTCTCCCAGCGACATTCCACGCCGCTTGGCTTCCTCTCTGAACACGTCGCCGCCGTTGAGACTGGTCCAACCGTTTCGTTCCATCAAACCGTGGACGAGCGTGCTCGTTCCACTGCCGGGATGGCCAGAGACGGTCAGCTTGACCAAACCATCACACCCATTCATGGAAACAGATGTTGCAGCGTTTGGTCCTCGGCCCATCGTGGGTGATGACATCGCCATCGCATTCAGGACAAGTCAATGCGATGCCTGCAAGCAAACCGCCCTGCGCGCCTTCTGAGGCAGCCTTGGGCGTTGACGAGGCTTTCTTTCGCTGTTGTTGGCTACGCTTTGAGCGCTGTTGTCGCTTCTTGGCCTGCGATGAGGTTGCAGCGGGCTTGGTGGCCACCAAGTGGAGGAGTGGTTCTTTGAGCACTTCACCGGCCACCACCAACGGGTGAGATTTGTAACGAGCGAGTTTGATGTGGCGGTCGAGCACACGACCGTAGGCGGCGCTCATGCAAATATAGCAGCAAATCCATGCGGGGAAGAAGAGGAAGCGACCGTCCAGAAGATGCCATTCTGGCGCCCATGGGAGCGAGACATAGTCAACACGGAATGTTTCCACCTTGGTGGTCAACCAGGCAAAGATGCCGATGATGAAAATCATGGTGAACATCATGGGTTTCATGGCGCCCATTTGCACTTCCAACTGCTCGGGCATCATCTGCTGTTGGAGGGTCATGGCCTTCTCTTGGAGGATGGGGTCCCTGGAGAGACGTGCTTCGTTCATCATTTGACGGACTTGCCCTTGACGATGACCGATGTGGGCTTGGTCCATGGGGTCAACGAAAAAGTTCCGAATGACGGTGTTCAACGTCATCGAAAAGATTCCGAGGATCATGACCGTGATGACGAAGAAGGATTCCTCAGGCAGCAAGGGCGAAAGCAGCGGGTCAGCGGTTGTCCCAAGCGACGTCCGGATGGACGGCGTCATGATGAGGACGGTCATGAGAATCATGAACATCAACATGACAAACATGGACGAGCCCCCCGGCGGGGGCGGTGGCGGAGGCGAGGAACCGTTGGCCATGATGGTCCAGCAACCACGGAAGGGCATGAAGGTTAGCATGAGCGATGCCGGAAGATGGCCAAGTAAACGACGATGCGAGAAGTTCAAACAAGGAGACGCCTTCGTCCTGTCATGCGCCAGAAAGAACCGTTGGATGTTTCACCAACATGGCGCTATCCCTTGCCCATGCCCATGCCGGGCCAACCGGTGTGCGCAACGGAACTGGAAGCCATCGACCAACTCGCACGGCTTCCCGCCGTGCCGACGATTTTCTTTTGGACCGACGCTGAGCGAAAGTGCCCCGAAGGTTGGGACTTCATAGCGAGCGTTCGACAAGGCGTACCGCCCAGCGGTATTGAAGCAGAATTGAAGGCCTGGGCCGACCAGTACCCCAAAGCTTGGCTCACCGTTGACTTTCGAGACGGGGCCATCCCTCCCTCAACCGTCCGCCCGCTCAACGAGGTCCTCTCCTCGCTGAAGCGACCGGTCATCGTCATCGTGAGTCGTTCCCCCGAGCACGAGGAATGGCCGCAATGGGTGCTTCCTCAGTAGAACTCAACGTCAAGATCGTTGGCGTGGGTGACCCGCCAAAACACCATCTGAGGTTAACGAAATCACTGCGTGAAGTCGTAATCGCAAGCCATACAGTTGTCGTTCTCGGCTGCGTTCATGGTGCCGCAAATGGGGCAAGCCTTCTCTTCGGCAGCTGCTTCTTCAGCAGGCGCTTCTTCAGCAGGCGCTTCCTCAGCGGGTGCCTCCTCAGCAGGAGCCTCCTCAGCGGGTGCTTCTTCTGCCTCATCAGAGGCACCGTTGGCTTCATTCCATGCAGCAGCCGCATCTTCCAACTCGGCCTTCTTGAGGTAGCCGTTGTCGTCGTGGTCGTAAGCAGCAGCGAATTCAACAAAGGCGTCTCGATGACCAGCG
>JAYYBT010000019.1:0-12444 GCA_036162675.1 Thermoplasmatota archaeon | reverse complement strand
TGCGTCGGCGGTTGCGCCTTCGTAAAGGGCGTCGTAAAGCATGGCTCTGCTCTCGGAGGAACCGTTTCTATAGAACATCTCTTGCACGCCGATTGAGCCTGAGATCGGCACGATGGTCTTGAGGTAGGGCGAGGGCTGTTGGGCGGCTTCCCAGTTGGTGGTCCCGGCGTAGGACTTGCCCATCAAACCGACGTTGCCGTTTGACCACTCTTGCTCGCCCAGCCAATCCACGACGGCTTGGATGCCCGTTTGTTCACCAAGCCCCTTGACGTCTTGACAGTGGGTTGACTGACCTGTGCCGAAGGTCGAGGCTTGTGCCAAAGCGTAGCCGTGCGGAACAAAGGTGTCGTAGACCCACTTACCCACGCCGCCGTCTGGCACGGTGTTGGGTGCTGAATCATCGCCCGCTACACCCTCTCCGCCAAAGTCGTAGTAGGGGTGGATGGTCATGATGACGGGTATCTTCGTGCCTTCTGGGACATCGGGCAGCCAAAGCGCCACGTGCATCAATGCGGGGCCGGGGAAACCCGCGTCTTGTTCGCTAGCAGGCAGGTCCACCTCCACAAAGTGCTCTTCGTACGGCAAGGCTTCGTAGGTGCCGTTTTCGGGGAGCTGAGCACGCATCGTGTCCATGGGTAAGTCCATGGTGTGGCGCAAATGGAGCGGTGTCTTCCACCATTCTTTGGAATAGTCGGCCGCATCCTCCACGGCTTGACTGACCGATGGCCCCATGTTCATGGCGAGGAGAAGGAAGATGATGGAAACGGCGATGGTCGCTGCCGCCGAGGTGTTCAATTGGCGTTGTGCCGTCCCTTCGGTGGCCTTGAGTTCGACCTCCAACGGGAGCTCATCTTCGGCCATGATGCGACGAAGTCCCTCACCGTCAAGAGGATGACGCTTTATTCGCTTGCCTTTCGGGCTTGGATGAAGGAGCGAACGCACAGGCCCGTGTAGGCTGAACCGCTCACGAAGAGCATGAGCATGGACCCGCTGGCGTAGTCAAGACCATCGCCCATGACCATGAAGAATCGTGTGCCGCCAAGTGCGCAAAACAAGCCGAAGATGACGGCGATGTGCATCCACAATTTTCGCTTCTCCGGGTTGGACTTGGCCAGCCAACCGGACACGGCGAGAGGGACACCGAGGATGCTCGGAAAGTAGGAGGTGATGGATTCGGAGGCTGAGAGGATGGAGACGGCGATGCCCCACACCACCAAGAAGAGTCCATAGCCAATCGTCAGGTCGGGCATAAAGGTCGATTGTTCGTCCATGCACCCCACTCTTCCGTCCTCCTTTTTGGTGTTGAGGTCAGCCACTCCCTGTCGCAGGTGTTTTCATGGGGGTGGCGCCCATCCCAGTGCATGGCCCGCCAACATCGGACCGCTTCGGTGTTGATGTTGCTTCTCTTGGTGCCGCTGATGGCTTCCGTCTCGGTGCTTGCTGAGGATGAACAACCCGAATGGCGCAGCGTCGGCCTTGACCCTGCTGAATGGACGGACCGCCCGGAAAGCGAAGACTCGCCGATGATGGACTCTTACACCGGCAACGCCGTTCTTCAGATGGAGGTCTCCTACCGTGAGGGGCACACCTCCAGCCGTGTTGAGGGCACGGTCATCATTGAACTGTTTGAGCAATGGGCACCCATCACCACGGACAACATGATCGCTCATGTGGAATCAGGACTCTATGACGGTATTTTCTTCCACCGGGTCATCGACGATTTCGTCACCCAATCGGGCGACCCCACGTGCCGGGCGCTCGGTGCTTACCCGTTGACCAGCCCGGAATGCGGCAGCGGTGGGACGGGTGAAACGATTCCACTGGAACATGACACCAACCTCTCTCATGTTGACGGCGCCATCGGCATGGCTCGCAGCGCCGACCCGGATTCAGCCGATTCGCAGTGGTACATCGCCGAGACCGAAGCTCACGCCCTTGACCCGGAAAACCGAGACGATGAGGGCTACGCAACCTTTGGCATTGTTCGCCACGGCATGAGCCACATTCGCAGCATCGCCTTGACGCCCACCACCGACGACCCAACAGGGTCTGAGGACATACAGAACCCCGCCTCGTCCGCAGGCCGCCCCATTTACGAGGCGCAAGTCGTTTCAATGGTGATGATCGGTGTGGCCGATCCGGACGGCACCATTCGCAACCCAGTCGTCCAAGCCCAAGGCGACGGGGGTTGGCTTCAGGACATCGCTCTGGTTGTTGGCCTGCCGATTTTGGTGGTGCTGGTTGGCGTTGGGATCACCATGACTGCCTACAACTACAGCCAACAAGAGAACAACCCGTTGACGCAAACTGAGCGAGAGCCCGCAGTTCTGGAAGCCGAGATGGTTGTGGTCGCTGAACTTGTTGAACCGGAAACCGAGGTTAAGGACGAAGGCTGAGGTCCAACACCACGTGACGAACCCGTGGTGCAAACCACTTGACCCGTTCCACATGAAGCGCTTCGCAACGAAATCCGCGCTGGTGGTGTTCGCTCAATGCCGTGAACCGCTGGACGGTTTCATCCACCCAGGTGTCGATGTGCTCTTCCTCCACGTTCATGTGGATGTGGAGCACACCTCCGCTGGGTTTGAGCGCAAGCAGACAAGCCTCCCACACGGCTTCACTCGAGGGCAGGAGTCCCAAATGGCAACGGTCAGCCACACCTTTGAGGCCGGCGAGTGAAACAGCGTTATCGCCTTCGTGTACGGTCATCTTGTCGAGGATGCCGTTGGCCTCGCCACCCGCCCGCAGGCCAGCCAAGGAGGCGGGGTTGATCTCGCACGCGTGAACGTGCGCCGCACCGGCGTGAACCAGCATCGGGAAGGTGTAGTAACCCACTCCTGCGTAAGCGTCCACGACCACTTCCCCTCGCATGTCGAGGTTGCCGATTCGCCGCCGTTCGGTGATGTTGCCAGAGGAAAACATGACCTTCGCCGCATCAAAGGTGTAGGTCATGCCGTGGTCGGTGAAAGCGACGTCCGATTCACCAAGCAACATGTCGACTTGAGCCGAGCGAAAGGTATCGTCAGCGATGGGGGCCTGTACGCCGAGGGAGCCGACGTTCAACGCGTGCGCCATCGCCTTCCACAGCGCTTCAGCATCGGCATGGTCGCGCACGATGGCCCACTCTTCGGTGGAGGCGACATGGCGGGACAGGAGGGCCAAGTCTCCGAGTTTTTGCCATTTTGTTGGGGCGAGAGATGCGCCGTCCAAGGCAAGGTCGTTGGCGTCCAGCCAAGCGTCCACCGCCCTGCGAAGACGGCGATGCGGGTCAACTGAAGGGCGCTTTTGGCCCCGATGCGCTTCAACAAATCCGGTGATTGAAGCCGTCGTCTTCAGCCAATCAGCGAGGTCGTCCGTCGGAGCCGCAGCAGTGAGCGGGAAGCCAATCTCGCCCGTGCACTCATGACGCGGCTCAACCTCAGCATCCAGCCAACCTTGGTGCTTGAGCAGCCCGTGGACTCGCTCTCCGTGCTCGGATTTTACGATGAGAAACATCGTCAAATCCACGGTCTCCATGGCGAATGCGAGAGGGTAACTGCTTTCAAGTTCCCGACCTTAGGAGCGAACCATGACATCCTCCCGTTCACCAAGGGCTGCATCCAAGCATGGGCTTTCGTTGATGTTGGTCTCGATGTTCACCCTCCAACTTCTCGTCCCTATCGTCAGTGCGACCGGGATGAGCGCGTGCGTCGGTGACGGCACTGGATGTGATACCTACGACCACGCTGACGACATGACGCCTCATCAACAGGATTGGGTGGAAGGCATTTACGACTTTGAGCTGATTTCCACATCGTCAATCGAGTTGGATTTGACTTGGGCCATTCGCGAGTTTGACCGGGATTCCCTGGGCTTTGGCTCGGGCACAACAGTGGGTGATACCTTGGAATCCACCGATGGCTTGGACGCCAACGACGGTGCCCCTGCCGATCTTATCCGCCACTACTTCGACACCTCGGATGGAAGCACCACCGTCGGTCAAAAATTGCAAACTGAAGTGCATCAGGCCATTGAGGATGCTCTTGAATCCGGC
Organism: Thermoplasmatota archaeon; assembly: GCA_036162675.1. Lineage (GTDB taxonomy): Archaea > Thermoplasmatota > Poseidoniia > Poseidoniales > Poseidoniaceae > Poseidonia. Next base: position 8,411 of record JAYYBT010000019.1, on the reverse strand, counting down.
TTTGGGTCGGTGACCAGCCTCTCAACGGCCTACATCAACAGTTTCACCAACAGCGGCCAAACCACGACGTGTTCCTCAGACCCTGTTGGGGATTCGCAAGCCGAGGGTGCAGCAGAAAACAACGTGTTTGAGCCGCCCATTTGTTTCCAAGCCACGGCATCGGTTGACTTGGTTGCCAGCAATTTCAACCTTGTCGGGTCCGAAAACCTCGACTTGGAGCGAACCTACCGAGGTCTGCTCACGATGGGCGCAGAAGTGAACACCAGTTTCGACCTGACCGCAAAACCGGGACACAAAGCAGACTTTGTCATCAGCCCCTCGTCGTACTCAACGGTGCTTGGCACCGACGCCAACGGCACGCTCGTCGCCCGTGCCGGACCACCCAATTACATGGCAGCGGAATGGTCCATCGACCACTTGACGGACGAAACCGGTGACGACCAAGTGATGACGGTTGACCTCCGGATGGGTCATCGAAATTCAACCGGCACGCCCACTGTCTACATCGAACCGGGCAGCAAAGCCATCGACCTCAATCTCGTTCTTGACCTGTCAGATGAGTACGCGGCAACCATTGATTTCGTCGCGGGCCTGTCCTACCTTGACACCGAGACCCTCAACAACTGGGGCATCAACATGTTTGAGGTGTCCTCCTCGGCTTCCATTCCGGTCGTAACCTCCGATGGTATTCGGTTGGCGTACCACAACGATATCGTGGACTTGACGCAATTCACCGACCAGTTCCCCGTGGGCGACATCGTGGAAGGTTTGGGCAACACCATCGCCGGCGTGGGGGACATCACCATGAGCGACCTGCAGTGGGTTTCGTCCACCGACGGCACAGGCATCTTCGACAGCGAAGGGGGCTTGAATTACAGCCATTCAACAGGATGCAGTGAACCGATAGCCGCAGGACAGGTGCTGCATTACTGCCTTGAAGGCACCAACGCGATGAACGGTGATTACCCCATTTACTTGCAAACGACCAGTCAACCCTTCTCCATGCGATTCATTGACATCATCATCGCACAAATCGATGACGAGAACTCCTCGGTGGTTGATTTCCTTGAGAACGTGCAAAGCAACGACCTCGAGCGACTGATGAACGCTGGGTTCTCCATTGAAGCGGTCATCGGTGAATCGTTCCTCAACACCATCGATTTGAGTGGCTTGCCACCTGCGGATTTGACCGTGGAAATCATCCTGCCCAACTGGGTGACCACCGTTGACGGGACATCCACCATCGTCTTGACCAAAACGGTCGACCAATCCGGTTCGCTCAACCTGTCCCTGACGGGACTTGACCCCTACGATTGGGAGCATGAAATCACCAATGAAGACGGCATTGTCGTGTGCCTTGCCAACCAAAGCACCTGCATTGAATCCGATGTGGCGTTTGACCTGTCATCGGTGAACTTCAACGAGTGGAGTGCTTCGTTCAGTGTCACCATGGCGCTTGAGGCAAAGTTGAACATTTACCGTATTGGTTTCGTCGACGGCGAGAAATGCCATACCGGTGAGGACATCCAAGCCTGCGGTCAAATGGAAGCCTTCCCCTCGGATTTGCTTCGCCTCATCATCGACCTCTCAAGCCGAATGGAGAGCCCGCTCGCTACGAGCGTGGAACTTCCTTGGTGTGAACCCGCAGATGCTGGAAATTATTTCAGCGACTGCGACGACCTTGAATTGGAAGCAACTCGACAGGGCATGAAAGACCTCGCCAAGCGGTTGGGTGATGTTGTTACGGACGCCATCCACGGCGGCGGGACCCTCATTGCAGAAAACGAGACCAACCCATTTAGCGAGGTTGACCTTTCGGCCTTTGAAATCCGCACGGCCATCTCAGGTATCGAAGCACCCGACGAAATTGTCAGCGACGAGGAACCCATCACGTTCTCAGTTTCCATCCCTGAAGTGGAATTCACCATCGGTTCGGGCAATGGCTGGGGCGAACTGACTGAAACGGCCCCGGAAGACCTCAAACTCAGCATCGTCACCAGCAGCATCCAATCCATTTTCCATCAACCGGTTCAGATGGCGGCTGACGTGCTGACCAAGGGGTTGCGTGGCTCGGTTGTCGGTTCTGATGGCGTGACGTTAGCACCGCCGAACCAAGACAAGTTCTCGTATTCGCAAGAGAATATCGACACCTCTCTGCCGACTGAATTCAATAGAAGCGATTCCGTTGTTGAATCGCCCATCGCCGATGCCGCCTACACCGGCCCCATCACCTTCACCTTGCCTCGGGGCATCAAACTCGTGGACGTCAGTTCTTCGTCCGGAAACCTCATCATCACCGAAGACGGTGGACGCCAAACCATCACCTACGTCGTCCCTGCTGGTGAGTTTTCTGACGATGTGTCCTTCCGGGTCCAGATTGGATGGATCTATTTCCTCATCCAGTTCTGGGTCTACCCCACCATCGTGTTGCTCTTGCTGGTGATGTTTATTCGTCGCCGACGAGCAAAGAAGAAGAAAAAGAAGGCGGCGATGGCGAACCGTCAAGCAGCGGTGACAAAGGCACAACTTGGGGACCATGAATTCGCTGACCTGACCGGTTTCTCGAGCCCTGCGCTCCGTCATGGCGAGTCCATTGAGGACATGGCCAACATCGACGAGTTATCCCGTTAACGAAGCGCCTCGTAAATCCGCTGTGCCAGCGCCGGACCGATACCGGGCACGGTCTCAAGTTCGGAAGCCGTGGCGTGCTCAATCCCTTTGCGTCCGCCGAAGTGGCGAAGCAGCGTTTGGAGTTTTTTTGCACCCAAGCCTTCCACGCCCTCAAGTGGGTCAGCCAGCCGGCTTCGACTTCGGCGCTTGCGGTGGAAGGTGTTGACAAATCGGTGGGCTTCGTCTCGGGCGTGAACCAGCACCCGTCCCGAGCGATCGAGCACCAACGGCTCCATCCCGTTTCGGAAGATGGTTTCCTCTCGCTTGGCGAGGGCGGCCAGCGGGAAGCGGTCGGCCCAACCGTGCTCTTCAAGCGCCTGCTGAATGGTGCTGAGGTGCGTTTCCCCCCCGTCGATGAGCAGGAGGTCCGGCCACTCTTCCTGTCGCTTTGCCCAACGGACCACGACTTCTTTCATCATCCGAAGGTCGTCGAGGGCTTCACCCTTGACGACGTATTTCCGGTACTCCTTTTTGGCCGGACGACCGTTGCGCATGACCACGCTTGCACCCACACGCTCGTCGCCTTGCAGTTGCGCCATGTCAAAACAGACGATGTGGTCAAGTTGCTGCATCCCGAGCGTTTTCGCCCCTTCATCGGCTGCTCGCTGTTCGAGTGAACCACTGGATTTGGTCGCCATCCTCTGCAGCTGGATCTCGGCGTTTTGTCGGGCGAGGGTGGCGAGGTTTTCCAAATCGCCACGTTGCGGCGTGCGGACCTCCACGGAGGAGCCTCGGCGCTCGTTCAGCCAGGATTGCAGCCCGTCAAAGATGGGAACCGGGGAGAGCATCAAGCGAGGCGGGGTTCGGTGCGTGTAATGCTCGGCGATGAACATGGAGACGGTTTCACCAATATCGCCTCGGTGAACAGCCGGCCATGCTTCTTGGCCCTGGACGATGCCCTCGTCGGCGTGCAGCACCACGATGGCAGCGAGGTCGCCTTCGCTGGCGATGCCGATAGCGTCACAGTCCCGGTAGACCTTGCTTGAGACGATGTGTTGGCCCGTTGTTGCTCGGACCGCACGAATCATGTCGCGATGTTGGGCTGCCTCCTCGTAGGCCTGTGCATCCGAGGCCGCATCCATCTGGGCCACCAATTCCTCAAGCAGCGGTGCAGCATCACCGTTGAGGGTGCGGCGCACCGCCTTGACGCGGTCGTCGTATCCGGTGCCGTCAATGCACGGTCCAGCGCACAGACCGATGTGCATGGAGAGGCAACCTTGAGGAAGCAATTCCTTGCAATCGCGAATGCCAAACTGACGGCGAAGCAATTGCATCACCTGTTTGGCTGCACCTGCGTTGGGGAACGGGCCCCATTGCTGGGCGTTCTTGGGAGGCCTTCTGGTGTACATGATTCGGGGGAATTCATCGTTGGTCATGGCCAGGTACGGGAAGGATTTGTCGTCCTTCAGCATGGAATTGAATCGCGGCATGTGCTCCCGAATCAGTTGGCGCTCAAGCACCAAAGCCGCTTGCGGTGTTTGGGTTACAATGCATTCGATGTCGTCGGCTCGGGCAACGAGTTCAGGAATCATGTGGCGGTCGGGATTGGAAGCAAAATACGACCGAATTCGTTCATTGAGTCGCGTCGCCTTGCCGACATAGAGCACCCTGCCTTGGTTTGTTTTGAACAAATACACGCCCGGTTCATGCGGAAGGTCAGCCGAAGCCAAGTCCACGGGCATGGTCTTCCCACGCTCGCCCTGACTCAAAAGGGCAACCCTGTGGCGCTGGCTGAACAAAGGTGGGGATGTTTGATGAAGGAGACGCACGAGCATGTTTTGTCATTCCCATGTTGAGCCGTTCTCAGGAGAAGTTGCTGCGCTACCTCGGGACCTTTCCCGATGCGCTTGCGAAGGCCTGGGATGTGCCTCGGGCGGTGTCTCTACCGGGCCTTTCTGAGGCCATGGGTGTGGTGCGTTCGGGGCTCAATCAACCGCTGAACGCGCTCCTTGATGAGGGCTACATCGTGGTTCGTGTTGCGCATGTCTTGGGCGGTGGTTCTCGCCGCCGACAGGTCTACCACATCACCGAAAAGGGACGAGGTTGGCTGTCAGAACACCCACTGGACAACGCAACGCTCGATGCTGATTTGGAATCCAAGGACCGAGGTGGTCTCACCATCGTTGGGCGTCAAAACGAACTTGACGCGTTACAGGCGTTGTTGGAAAAAGAGGGCCGACTGGTGCTTGCAGGCCTCTCGGGGGTTGGAAAAACCACGTTGTTGAAGGCGTGGTCCGCCCAATCACCGCAACTTGTTCGTTGGGCCACGATGGATCAACTGAGCGATGCGCAGACGGTTGTCCAAGCCTGGTTCCCTGACACAGCCCTGCATCCAGTTGACCCTGAGGCCGTGATTGAGCACATCGACCAGCAGGGCAAACACGTCCTTGTTGTTGACGACCTTCACCTGCTTGAGCCACGCCACCTCGAGGGTGTTCGCTCCTTGCTTTCAGGCCTTCACCAGAGGGAGCACAAGGTGGTCCTCGCGGGTCGCCTTCCGCTTCCCGAGGGCTTTGATTGGCCGTTGCTCAAACTTGGCACGCTCGACCCCAGTGACGCTGCCGCGGTCTTGGGTGACCATCTCGATGAGAAGCTTCGCCTTGAGGTCGCAAAAGCGCTTGATGGTCACCCGATGGCGCTCAATCTCTACCGAGAGGGGGACCAACTTCCCGAAGCCGGTGAAGACATTCAGGCCTTTGTTGAACAGACCATGCTTGACGGGTTGGACGATGAAGCGCTTGAAGCGATGGACGGCATGGTGCTGTTTCCCCGACCGCTTCCTGCGGAGATGGTGCCTGGTTCGTCTTCCATCGGTGCACTGGATGAACGAGCCTTGTTGAGATGGACCGAAGATGAAACTTCGCTCGAAATTCAGCACTTGATTCGCAACGTTCGCCGCACCATGCTCGATGCGTCTCGTTTGACGATGCTCCACCGTGCAGCGGCCGCTCATTGGGCGAACCATGTGGATGAGCCGGCCTACGCGGTGCTGCACCTCTACCACACCATGGCCCTTGATGATGACCGATTCGTTGAGGGGATGGCCGAGCGATTTGACGGCTTGATGCTCGAGCAGAGCGGGGCCATGGCCGTTCTCTTTGACCGAGCGACTTCACAGCGGCCCCAGCAGGAGAATCTGCATTATTGGGCGGGGAGAATCGCCGTCCATCGCCAGGAGTCGGACCGCGCTCGCCACCATCTCGAGGGCGTCCAATCGTCCTCCTTGCGCAATGAATTGGCCTACGAAATCGCCCAAATTGAAGGCGATGAACAGGAGGCTGAACGCTTGTTGCAGGCACAACTTGAACGCGCTTCGGATGTTGAGGGGGTGCGTTGGCTCTTGCGAGCAGCGGTTCAACGAATTGAGGACCGTGTCTTTGACCAAGCATCAACCTTGGACGGCGAAAAGATTCAGTCCATGCTCAATCAGGTGCGACTGCCCGAGGACATCACATCCCGAGCGAGCATCACCGTCAGCATGACCCTTATCCAACTCACCGTCGCCTTGTTGGAAGGTGACGAAGGTCGCGTTTCTTCACTTGTGGAGGGCCTTGAGTCCTTGAGTCACGCCGAAGACCCCATCGTTCTTCATGCCAAATTGAAGGCGAGTCTTGCCTTTGGCAACGGAACAAACGAAGACCATCAGGCAGCCTATGAACGGGCTGCAGCCGCACAAACGACAGCGTTCCACACCGCCGTGGTCGGCTTGACTTTTGCCGAATTTTTGGTGCGCCAAGGCCACGCATCAGCCGCTTCAGTTCACGCAGCGCTCCCGCTTCCCTCCGCTTGGCAGGAGGGCGGTTCCCCCGGCCATCGCTATGCTGCCCGTTGGTGGTACCTCAAAGGCCATCTTGACCCGTCAACGTCCGCTTCTTCTCTGCGAGAATCAGCCCGATGGTTCCGTCAAGCAGGTTGCTCCAATGCAGCACGTGAAGTGACCCAGCGATTGCACCGGGTCTTGTGAACTCACAGTTCCGCACCGATGAGCGTTTTTGTTTCCTTGATGCCGGGGAGTTGTCGAATCTCTTCCACAATGCACCGTGTCAGGGCGTACTCTTCGTCGGCCTGAACACGGGCGATGAGGTCGTACTCACCGAATAACATCCAATGGTCGGTGACCAAATCCACCTTGCTGAGTGCTTGGCGAACGGCGTCTTCTTGTCCGGGAAGGGTGGTCATCAACACAAAACCGATCGCCATGTTCAGGCCCCCACTGCAATCAGGGTTTGCGTTTCCCGAACACCCTCGATTTTCCGGAAGGATTGCATCAACAGTTTGGAAAGTTCCCTCGATGTTGGCGAGCTGATGCGTACAAGAAGGTCAAATTCACCGTAAAGCGCGTGCACTTCGGCGACGTCGGCGTGTTCCGCCAGCGAGAGGTAGACATCGCGCTCGTGGGTTGGTTCGGTTTTGAACAGCACAAACGCTTCGGGCATGGTGTCTTGGATTGGAAATCGGGTCTTAGGGATTCCTGCCGTTGAAAATTCACACAAGAGGGGACCTTTCAAGAGGGACGGCGTGGCCCTTTGAGGCATGGAGCATGCATCTTCGCAGAGAGGACTCGCTTTGAGCCTCGTGTTTTTGTTCCTCCTGCCCTTGATGTTGCACATCGTTCCTTCGGGCCCATCCACAGAAGTTGTTGAAGCCGAATCGACCCCTCTCTTCACCCAAGGACGGGCGCAGACGACATGGTCGGGAACACAGACCTTGTCGGGGACGTACACCATCGGTGTGGCCGATGAAGTCATCATCCAACCCTGTACGGTGGTGCGGCTTGCCGCCAATGAGCGTCTGGTCGTGGACGGCCGCCTCACGGTGCTCGGCACTCAATCTTGCCCGGTCGTTTTCGAGGCCTCCGGCCTTGGCGACCACGAAGGTATCCAGTTCAATACGTCCTCATCCGGACGGGGCTCCCTGATTCAGAACTTAACCATCGAGGACGCCATCTATGGCGTAACAATTTACGGGTCCAACCCCGTCATTGAGAACTTGACCGTGGTCAACCCAGACCGGGTCGCCGTTGACCTGTTCAACTCAGCAGCGCCGCGGATCACGGACCTCTATGTCGACCGTGCCGGTCGAGACCTTGGCTTCCAAGGGGACTGGCGCTACGGTTTGGGCCTCTCTATTGGCGCCGGTTCAACACCCATCGTCAATCGCGCTGTGTTCTCAGATATTTTGACACGAGCCGTCAACATTTGGGGTGGCTCTGGCGGTTTGATTCAAGGCATCACCGTCGACAATTGTTCGGGCTCTTCATGGGCCATGGTCGCCGGTATTTGGGTTGAGGACAGCCAACCGTTGCTGACCAACATCAGCATCACCAAATCCGACACGGGCATCGTCATTCGTCACATTGACGACGGCGGTTACACACATGCCGTCGTGCGTCACGCCCACATCAGCGACTCGATGTACAGGGGCGTGTATGTTGACAAGAACAACCACACCAACTACACCAATTACGAAACCGCCGACTTCACCAACTTGACCATAACGGGAACGGGCGGCCCAGACTCAAAAACGCCGAACATCGGCTATGCCGCTCTCGAGGTGAATGCGACGGGAGCATGGTTTGACGACACGCTCATCGAGGATTCCACCACTGTCGGTGTTCGATTGTACTTCGTTGATTCCACCAACACCTTCCGCAATCTGACGGTTCGTAATTCCGGCGACCCTGGCCAAGGGCCTCACGAAGCAGGCGTGGCGATTCGTTCCTCCTTCTTTGCCCCGACCTT
>JAYYBT010000018.1:0-6057 GCA_036162675.1 Thermoplasmatota archaeon | reverse complement strand
GCCATCGAAGTGCAGGGTTCCGCTGCTGAATGCTTGGCTTATCTTGACAGCAACGGCATCATCGGAGGATTGGACCTCGCTCGATGGTACGATGGAACCACCAACCAAATCCTGGTAACCACCACCGACCAGACGACGCTTCGGGATATCGAAGCCTTCTCCGCCCAATTGGCCATGTGGTCGTCCCATTCGGGGGTGAGCGCGTGAGCCACCTCTTCAACCACAACGGCGCTGAAAACACGGGATACAGCCAGCCCGCTCCGCTCAGCAGCGAGAGCAAACCGGTCGTTCCTAAGGGACTGGTTCGTAAAGCAGCCGCTCGCTGGCCTCGCCTTTCCGAGCCCGAAATGGTGCGCCATTACACGTGGCTTTCCAAGCGAAATTTCGGTATTGATACCGGCTTTTACCCGCTCGGCTCATGCACGATGAAGCACAACCCGAGGGTCAACGAAGTCATTGCCCAACTCCCGGGTATTGCGGACATTCACCCACACCAACCCGAGCATCACCTGCAAGGCTTGCTCTCGATTTTCTATGAGATGCAGCACATGCTCGAGGTCTGTGCAGGCATGGACCAGGTCACCCTCCAGCCCGTGGCAGGTGCCCAAGGTGAGTTCACGGCCGTTCGTTGCATTCAGGAGTACTTCCGTCTGCGTGGAGAAGACCAGCGAACCAAGGTCATCGTTCCCGATTCGGCTCACGGCACGAACCCAGCCAGCGCCGCCATGTCCGGTTTCGAGATTGTTGAAATCCCCAGTCTCGAGGACGGCCGAATGGATTTGGACGCCCTCGCAGCGGTGGCGGATGAAACCACGGCGGCGATGATGATCACCAACCCCAACACCCTGGGTCTGTTTGAAGCCGACATCAAAGCAGCCAGTGAAATCGTCCACAAGGCTGGCGGCCAGATGTATTATGATGGTGCGAACTTCAACGCCATCCTCGGCATCACCTCCCCCGGATTGATGGGCTTTGATGCCGTTCACTTCAACCTCCACAAGACCTTCTCGCAACCCCATGGCGGTGGCGGTCCAGGTTCAGGCCCCATCGGTGTGAAAGCTCACCTCGCACCCTTCTTGCCCGGTCCGTTGGCGGCACGCCGCTCACCAACGGCCGACGAATTGCCGCAATGCGTTGACGAGCACTGGTACCACTGGGAGCAACCCGAACACAGCATCGGAAAGGTGCAACAGTGGCACGGCAACGCAGGGGCTGTCATTCGCTGCTGGGCGTACTACCGAAGGTACGGTTCCGGCCTCAAAACGATGTCCGAGCACGCCGTTCTCAACGCCAATTACCTCCGTCACGCCATCCACCGGGAGGCCAAGAAAGCCGGCGTTGACCATCTCTTTGTGGATGGCGCAGAAACCGATGTCGCCAAGCACGAGTTCACGCTCTCGATGCAGCCTGCGAAGGAAGCCTTGGGTATCTCCGCCATGGACGTCGCCAAAGGTTTGCTCGACCGTGGCTACATGGCGCCAACGGTTTACTTCCCGCTGGTCGTCCCCGAATGCATGATGATCGAACCGACCGAGACCGAGTCCAAAGACACCCTCGACACCTTTGCTGAGCACTTTGCTCAGGTCTTGAAGACGGAGCCAGAGGCGCTTCACGAAGCGCCCATCACCACACCCGTGCGCAGGGTTGACGAAGTGTATGCAGCGAGAAACCTCTGTCTGCGCCACCCCTACGATGATGCATGAAATGAGGAAGGATTATCCCGACCTTACCCGAGCAGCAGGTGTGGATGACCTACCCGATGGCTGGACGGCGAAGGAAATCGATCAGGATTTCACCGTCACGCTCTTTGTGTTTTCATGGGCGCTCCTGCCGGTCGGCTTCATGGTCATGATGGCCATTTCATCGAGGTATGCACAGCACCGCATTACCCTTGCAACCGCTGCATTGGTCATGCTGGTGTTGGCCTTTTGGACCGGTGCAGGGCAGCGGCGCTCCGCTCTTCATGAGCCACGCATGCAATTGGCGGTGGCTTCCTTGACATCCTCCGCCTTGTGTTTGGGTCTCCTTTGGGGCCTCGATATGGAGGCTTGGTGGTGGGTGGCGTACGGCTTGATTTTCGGGACGGTCGCAACCATGTACGTCGCTCTGAATCATCTTGCATCGTGCAATGCCCCTGCCCTCAGCATTCCGTGGTCCACCAAAACCCCCTTGCCCCTTCATGCGATGAGTGGATGGGGCATCCAAAACGGTCGTTGGACCAACGGCCGAATGGGCCTCTTCCGTTTCGAACATGGAGGCGTATGCACCCTTTACGGATCCGTGGATGGCGAGGTAACCTCGTTGTGTTTGGAGCCACTGTTGCCGTTATCTGATGTCCCTGCCTTGACGGATTGGGGGCTGGATTTTGTTGCTCTTCGTGATGCTTCGTTGACCTCCTTGAGTGAGGAGTGAGGCTTTGCAGTTCATCGGTTCAATCAGTCATCATAAAGAACCACCCGCGATGGCGGATGAGCATGGATGTAACCATTTTGCTTGGGTCTTCCTCAGACCTCCCGATTGCCCAAAAGTGTACGAAAATCTTGGAACATTTTGATGTCCCCTACCAACTTCGTGTCGCCTCCGCTCACCGCTCGCCAAAATTTGTTGAGCAAATCGTTGGCGATGCCATTGACGACGGTTGTTCGGTCTTCATCGCCATGGCCGGTCTCGCTGCTGCGCTACCGGGTGCCGTGGCCGCCTTGACCACCAAGCCGGTTATCGGCGTGCCATGCGGCGGTCGGGTCCCCTACGACTCCTTGTTGTCCATCGCTCAACTTCCTCCGGGTGTGCCCGCCGCTACCGTTGGTGTTGACCGTGGTGATAACGCTGGCTACCTTGCCGTCCAAATGTTGGCTCTTTCCAACGCCAAGTACGCCGCTGCGCTTGAGCAGAACAAGCTCGACCAAATCGACCGTGTGAAGGCTCAGGACAAGGAAGTCAACGGCGGTGCCTGAGATGTTTGACGCTGAGGAGTTCATTGCCGAGAGCATTGAAACCCTCAAGGCGACCATTGACGACGTGGCTATCATCGCTTGTTCCGGTGGCGTGGACTCAACCGTCGCCGCCGTCATTGCCAACAAGGCCGTTGGCAACCTCCTCCACTGTGTCTATGTGGATACGGGCTTCATGCGCAAGAACGAAACCGAACAAATCGAGGCACTCCTCGAAGAACAAGGCATCAACCTGATCACGGTCAAAGCCGCTGACCGTTATTTTGAGGCGCTCAAGGGCGTCACCGAACCCGAACAAAAGCGCAAGGTCATCGGTGAATTGTTCATCCGAATTTTTGAGGACGAGCAGAAAAAATGCGGAGCCAAATACCTTGTTCAAGGTACGATTGCACCCGATTGGATTGAATCTGGCGGCGGTGTCCGAGACACCATCAAGTCCCACCACAACGTTGGCGGTCTACCCGAAGACATGACCTTGAAAGTCGTTGAGCCGCTGCGTGAACTCTACAAGGACGAAGTCCGTGAATTGGCTCGAAACCTCAACATCAACGTCGCTGAACGGCAACCCTTCCCGGGGCCCGGTCTTGCAGTCCGAACCCTTGGCGAATTGACACCCGAGCGCGTGGCCGTTGTGCGTGAGGCCTGTGCCATCGTCGAAGAGGAATTTGAAGCCGCCGCCGAACGAGGCGAGATGGAGATTCCCTGGCAGTACTTCGCCGCTCTTCTTCCTGTGCGCAGTGTCGGTGTTCACGGCGACGTACGTGCCTACGGCGAGACCGTGGTCGTTCGTGCGGTTCAGTCCATGGACGGCATGTCCGCTCGATACTCCGAGATTCCTCACAAGATTTTGCAGAAAATCAGCACCCGCATCACGAACACGGTGAAGGGTGCTGTGAACCGCGTTGTGTACGACATCACCCACAAGCCACCCGGTACCATCGAGTGGGAGTGATCCCAGCAACGGGCATACCTTCTTCAAGAAGACAGGAGACGAAATCACATGGCTGTGATGGACACTGCTGAGGTCGTCCTCACAGGTTTGCTGGTCGCAGACGAGGTCCGAGACTATCGAAAAATGGGCTTCATTGGTGCGATATTGATTGTCCTGTTGCTTCTCGGTTTTGCCATGAGCTCCAACATGTTCCTCGGTGATGATGAAGAGAATTTGGCCTTCCAAAACGGGCAACCACCTTCCTCAGATTGGCGGCCTTACTCTGTGGTGGCCCCCATTGACACTGGCATCAACGTCTATCATGACCATTTCCGCACGGACGAAATTTACCCGAATTGGTTGCTGAATGGACTCGGGGTCACCAAAACCTGCACACCCACCTTTGAGGGTACATGGCAGGAACGCTACGAGGCGGACAAAGCATCCTGCTGGGACACCATCAACACCTCCGACATCGTTTACTTTGAAGGCACAAAAATCATTGGTACTTCACCCGATGGTGGCACAGATATTCACATTCTTGACGACCCTTCAGACGGTCACGGCACGGCCGTTACCGGTGCAGTGTTGGACGCCAATCCCGATGCGGTGATTTTCTTCGTGGAGGGCTTCTCCACCGAAGCGGTGCTTGCAGCCGGCAACCAACCGCTGGTTGACATCGTCACGACGTCGTTTGGCGCCATCGGCTCTTTACCGGTTCCTGGAATTGAAACGGGCACCCACCAAACGGTCGTTGTCAACAACAAAATTCACACCGGTGCAGCCGATAACACGCCCTCTCCTGCAGTCCAAGACGCCACGGCTGGCCCTCCTTGGTCAATCGGTATCGCCGGCTACGCCGAAGAAGGTGACGACCAGAAGGAGACGATGAGCGGCTCCTACCCTGATATCGCCGCTGATTGGACGCAGGTCTTGCCCAACCACGACGACGTGGACGGCTACCACGAGACCTCGGGTACGTCTTTTGCCACACCCCGAACGGCTGGTATTCTCTCCTTTGTGCTTGAACATCTACGTGAGGAGGTGGGCGACTTGGGCTCGGGTGCCTCAACAGAAGACCGCAACGGTCTGCTCGTGAATGGTGTTTGGCCTGAAGGCCATCCCAACGCTGGGGCCGAGGCAAGCATCACCAATTCCGTGGTGCGAAATGCACTGAATCTGTCTGCATGGTACCCGTCCTTTTCCACATGGGACCCAAGCGCAGGCACCATGCCAATCTCACCGGTAGCCCCCTGCACACAGGTAGGTTGGGGTGTGGTCAACATGTCGAACATCCAGCCGATGATCGAGCACCTGAACGGCACGCAAACGATGCCGGACCGGCCGGGCGATGTGGTGCTGTGCATGCAAATCAACCAAGAGGCCCGCGAGGCCTACTGGAACGTTTACCCCTCAGAGGAATCCCCCGGGCAAACGCTCGTGATGGCGTCCCGTGATTGACGTCTGCCTGCTCATCAGCGGTTGGTAAAATCGTTCAGGAAATCCCACATCAGTTCGTAAGTGGGTGTCCCGTCGACCTCTTCAGGCCAGTTGTGCTCTCCAAACTCGATGCCGTAGTGTTCCACCCTCGTGTCGCCAAAGCAACCGGTGTGCGTGATGTGTTCGAGGAAGAAATCGGCGTCAACGTTCTCGTCATCGCAGCCTGCTCGTGCAGCCCATGCGTCGACCATGCCCGGGACGCTGCTCATCGTCCCCACGCCTTCGTGTTCGCCGTCCTTCCACTCCCAATCATCGTCGTAGTCGATGATGTAGTCGAGTTTTCCGTGAATGTGGAGCACCCCCATGTTGCCTTGCAATTCGCATGTCTCAGGAGCGACGGGCATGGTTCCCGCAAAGGACGCAACGGCGGCAAATCGGTGGTTGAGCTGGCATGCAACTTCGTAGGTGAACATGGAGCCCAGCGAATAGCCAATGGCGTACAACCGGTCTTCATCAATGCAATAGGCCAGTGAGAGTTCATCGACGATGGCTTCAGCGAAGTCGTTGTCCTCCCTTGACGTGGCTGCAGTGTTGAGGAACCACTCCCCTTCGGCTGCGGTCCGGTCGTCTTCTGCAATGGCGTAGGCCATGATGAACTTCTCATCCTCTGCGAGTTGGTCAAATTCGGCTTGTTGCTGAAAATCCCCGCCGTCGTCGTCGCCACCGTGAAACGCG
>JAYYBT010000017.1:0-3779 GCA_036162675.1 Thermoplasmatota archaeon | reverse complement strand
CCACAACAGGGTCTTGCAGGCGAGTTTGTTCGTACACGTCCCAAATGCCGGTGGGCACACCGCTCACATCGTCCCGTGCCGACATCGTGTCAAAGGCAGCGGTCCATGCGGCGCGACCTTCTTCGCTGATGACGTCGCCGTCAATGACCACATACAGCGGTGAACGGCTGGTGCCAAACTCATCGCTGATGAGCAAGAAATCTTGCACGACGGGGACCGAATCGTCCAGTTGGTCCCGTTGTTCAAACGCCACCTCAAGTTGCTGGAAACCAGCGACCATCGGTACCAGCAAGACCACCGCGATGAAACCAACCATCAGCGGTTGCGTGGAAAGCCGTCCAAGTTTCTTGGCAAGCGGCCCCACCTCGACCTTGCTGGCTTTTTCCAGTGGGAGTTTCTTGGTGGGCAGCATGAGCATGAGAGCGGGTAAGGCCGAGATGCTCAGGAGGTAGATGAGGAATAACCCGATGGCGATGACAGTACCGAAGACCTGCAGGAAGGACAGCGTGGACAGGCGGAAGGAAAGGAACCCAACGATGTCGGTCGTGATGGCGATCATCAGCGCAATGGAGGTGAGAACGGTGCCTTGTCGGATGGCCCGCTGGCGCGAGGCTTTGTCGAAATCTCGCAGGGTGGTCCGTCCCGTCGGGTTCCGCTGCTCTTCCTCTTTCAATTCCTCACGAATTCGAAGCACGACGTGAAGGCCGTAGTCAACCCCAATCGCCAGCAAGAGGACGGGAATGGAATTCATCGCTGCGTTGAACGTCATGTTCACGCCTGCAAATTGCAACCACCCCGAGAGGCCGTAGGTGGCTGCGATGGCGACCACCGTTAGGATGAGCACGTAAGCGGTCTCACGAACGCTGCGGAAGTTGAACCACAAGATGATGCCCAACAACAGCATGGCGGCGCTGGTGAGCATGCCGATTTCCTTGCCGATGGTGGCGCTCGAGTTTTCGGCGAACTGGGCGAAGGAAAAGGTGCGTACGTCGCTATCGTTGGTCGCTGCAACCACTTCAAGTTCCATGGCTTCGGCCCAGGCCGTCAAATCGGCCTGCACGTCGCCCAGGATTTCGTAATCGTAGTCCAGCGGCTCACTTGAGACCACCAGCGTGACCATCACCGGGCCGTCGGAGACCCACGGGTCGTCTGCATCGTCGCTTGGCAGGCATGATAGAATGGCTGCCCGGAAATCAACGGATTGAAGCCCCATAATGGGGCCGAGTTGGCCCTGAAGCGGACCGGTTGTGGCGAGAATTTGCCCCGCTTGCGCCGGTGTTCTGTTTTCCGTCATGGACGATAGTTGGCCCATGAGCATGCCGAGCTCATCGCTGAGGTCGCCCCCTGTGTCCATGCGAGCCAACCATGCCGCAGGCTCGCTGGCGTCCCACGCCAGCAAGCGCTCAGGTGTCACCGGCTCAACGCTGGGCACGTTTGCAGCGGCCGAGGACAGGTTGCCCAGAGCCGCTGAGAGGTTGGCATCGTCGTTCGCTGTCAACACTTCAACCGCAGCCGATTGCAAGTCGGTGAGCCAAAGCGAAGCGGTGTCCTCGTCCTGCAGGGCCATCCACTGCATGGCTTGCCCTGCTGGGCCGTTGTTCGCCTGTGTGCCAAACAAGGGGTAGTGGTACGGCTCGAAATTGCTGTCGTTCAGCATCATGGCTTCAATCATCGCCAATTGTTCCCAAGTTTCCGCCTCAAGCAGCGCTTCGGCCTCAATTTCGTCAATGAAACGAATAAAATCGAGGTTGGCTCGGTATTCCGACTCAACTTCGTTGAGCAGGTCCACACTCGGGTCGTCGGGGAAAAAACCGTCTTCGCTGTTGTCAAATTGAAGGTGCATGCCGCCGGCCGCGAGTGTGAACATGGCCAACATGACCACCGCAAAGGCTTGTTTTGGTCTGTCTACACTCCAGTCAGTGAGCATCATGAAAGGATTTCGCATGTTTTTTGCACACTTTCTTGACTTATAACCGTCCGTTTGTCTTCGTCCTGATTTCCCTCCGTTTTTCAAGTGCCCTCGCCTTGAAATACCCTCATCTCCATCATCGTTCATGACCTCAGAAACGCTCTACTTTGGCTACGGTTCAAACCTTGACCGAGCCGATTGGGTACGGTGGTGCACCAAGAAAGGCTACGATGCCCCTGATTTGGTTCCCGTCGAGGCTGCTTGGTTGCCTGGATACTCCTTGCGTTTCCACTACCATTCAACAGGAAGAGGAGGTGGGGCGGCTGACGTCGTTCCCGATGGAACGGGCACCGCCGTTCCCGGAATGCTGTTTTCGCTCAGCGAAGAGGCGTGGGACTTGGTTGACCAGAAAGAGGGCCATCCCCGCTATTACGAGCGATGCCCAGTGCGCGTGCTCACGGCGAGCGGTGCGGTTGTCAAGGCCATCACCTATGTTGTCGTGGCGAACAAGAAACAGCCGCATCTTGTCCCTCCAACAGCGGCGTACGAAGCCATCGTTCGCCAAGGCCTTGAGAAATACAAATTACCAATTGAACATTTAAAATCTGCAATTGAAAAATTTGAAGCAAAATCAACGCTTAACCACGTGTTCGTTTACGGCACCCTGATGGAAGGCGAGCAGCGATGGCCGCAACTGCGTCCATGGTCATCAGGTGCGCAACGAGGAACGGTTACAGGGGCGTTGTACCACCTCGGCGCTTATCCGGGCATGCGTCTTGACGAGGACGGGACGGTCCACGGTGAACTGCATCGTTGCGACGACATGGCCAATGCACTGGCGGCGTTGGACCACATCGAAGGCTGTGATGATGAGGATCCTCTCGCCGGTCTTTACCTTCGTCTTCCCGTTCCGGTTCAGGTTGAGGAGGGAGTGGTCTGGGCGTGGACCTATGTCATCAATCAACTCCCGCCCAATGCGAAACGAATTGAAGATGGCCGCTGGGTCGCCTGAAGTTCATTCAAGTTCCAAGAGGACAGCACCTTGGGCGACCTGGTCGCCTGCAGCGAAATGAATGGACGTGACCGTGCCATCGGCGGATGCGACGATGCGGTGCTCCATTTTCATCGCTTCAAGGACCATCAGCGGCGTACCGGCTTCCACCGTGTCGCCCTCGCTCACGAGGACGTCCAGTACCTTGCCGGGCATGGGCGCCACCAAGCCTCCTTCATCCTCAGCATTTGAGGACCCAGGTTCGATACGTTCCCAGCGATAGGTGCGCCCGTCGAGATGAATCCACCAAACATCGCCCACCTTTGCGGCGTGAGCCAAACATTGGCGGCCATCTCGTAAACGAACGTGCAATCGACCTCTGTTGTGGAGCGTCAACTCGTGACCTTCCAACACGTATGCCTCGCCGTTACGTGCCAAGGTCACTTCCAAGGGCCCATCCTTGGATGCGAAGGTGTGCTGCATCAGGGGAACCTCCTCTGAATGGTGGCGAACGGACTGGCCGGTCCAGTGCTGCCCTCGGCTGAGCCGGCGGTGGGTCGGCGATGAAGACCAAGCGTCTCTGCACTCGCCGCTGCCAACAGGGAGGCCTCTTCCAGCATCGGTGCCGCTGGAGGCCTCCACCCATTGGGCCAGAGGTCGTCGATGGTGGTGGTGGTGGTTGACCCGTCAACCACGGGACCAGCATCACAAAGGTCGCGAAGGAATTCGATGTTGGTGGTGGTTCCCAAGACCACAAATTCATCCAACGCACGCCGCATCTTCTGCAGTGCTTCGTCTCTCGACGGCGCCCAAACGATGAGTTTCGCCAGCATGGGGTCGTAGTTCGGTGTCACCTCATCACCCTCGCGAACACCCGTG
>JAYYBT010000016.1:0-8090 GCA_036162675.1 Thermoplasmatota archaeon | reverse complement strand
ACCACCTTGGGCTGGACCCTGCTGGCATCGGTTATGCTTCGTCGCGCCCTGAAAGCAAACGAGTTGGCGCAACAATTGGCCGAGGAGAACAACTTGAAAGTCAACGATGAGATTTCCTATTCCGACGACGAGGACAAAGCCCAATTATTGATTGACGAGGAAACTGGGCTGCGAGGACGTCCCGACCAAATCGTCATCATCGATTCGGAATTCATTCCGGTTGAACAGAAGACTGGAAAAGTCCCCAAGCGCCCTCATGACTCTCATCGACTTCAGGCCTTGGCTTATGCTCGCTTGGTTGAGAAAACCACCGGTCGCTCTCCACCGTACGCTTTGTTGCGCTACGGACAGGACAACCTGCACCAACTCCCATGGGACGATACAGCCAAAGAGGAACTCTTCAACCAAATTCAAACCATACAACAGGTGATGGCGGAAGGCGGTGCGGTGCGCAACCACAAACGTCCAGGGAAGTGTCAACACTGCTCACGCCGACATGCGTGCGATTCAAGCCTGGTTTGAATCAGAAACAATCCTTGACCAGCGGGTACTGGATGCACGTGTTGGTGATGGTCACGATGATGACAAAATTATCGTTGACCGAGACGACGGTGTTGTCTCCTCCACCTCGGGCCTTGACGTCAAGAACCCATTCGCCGTTGGCAAAGGACGGGTTGGGCTCCAACGTTTCCTCAAGTGGATTGGCGTCCTCGCTCACGTCCTGTTCCCACTGGACCATACCTTCAGCGTCGGTGAGGGTGGCTCGAACATAACGGCTTTCGTTGTCCCAGAAACTCGAAGGGAGGTTTCGTGAGAGTTCAAACGTGGCTTTGAAGTAAACATTGATTTCCGTGGTCTGCTCGCTCACAGAAAAGGTTGAGCGGTTGGTGTATTCAACGGCATAATCGGTGAACGTCGTGAATTGATGGACGATGCTGACTTTCTTGTTGTTGAAATCCTCGTAAGCAGGATCACGAAGCCCTTCAACCGACTCACGGGCAGCGATGAGGCCCATGCAACCCGAGGTGGACGCCATCAGCACCGCCATGAGGAGGGCCGCACCGAGTCCGGGTCGCCGCATGCGCTGACCACAAGCCACGACCCTATGAAGCACTCGCTGCTCCGCCGCCGAGCATTTGAAAACAACGTGAACCGTCGTACGGTCGTCTGAATGAAGCGAACGGAGGCCGAGCTCCGGCGATGACGAGCCCTATGAACGCCGACAGACACTCAACCAAACTTCGCACCGCAGACACTGCACTCCATCGCACCGGCTGGAAGGTCAGCACCGCAAGCACCGCACTCGTCAGTTTGGCCGGGTTCTTCCTTCTTTGTTTGACGGGACGGGCGACGGCGAGCAGGCTTTCTGGCCTTGGCCGGGGTCTCGTCGGCCTTGACCGAGGCAGAAAGCGGTTTGTCATCCTCATCGTCAAAGGCGAAGTTGGCCGTGGCTTCCTCGACCTCGTTGCCAGCAAAGGACGAATCTGTCAGACTCATGCCCACCTTGACCTTCTCACCTGGCAGGACGCCTTCCTCGCCCGTGATCTCAAACAGTTGCTCCCGAATCGCAGCGTCGGATGCGCTGAGTTCTCCCGTTTCCTGCTCGAGTGACTTGAGTTCACCCTTCTCCGAGAGAATGGAGTCAATACCCTTGTCGGCGGTGTCTGACGGGGAGCGCAGGGTGGTGGTAACCTGTTCCTTGTAGGCTTCAATCTCTTCTTCCGTCATGTCTTCCATCGCCATCTCATCAGCGTGGCGACGGTCGTAAGCGGCTTCCACCTCGGCCTCAGCGGCTTCAATGTTGGTGTCCCACTCCTCTTCGAGGTGCTCCTCGTCAAAGCCGAATTCCTTGACGGTGTCAGCGAAGTTTTGGGTGCCCGTGACGATTTCATCGTCGTCGTCTTCAGGCAGAGCGACTTCCTCCTTGACAACCTCTCGGCGCTCTCTTCGCTCCCTTCGCTCAAAGAAGGACGAGACGTCCTGAGGCGCACCGCAGTACACACAGTTCTCCAGCAGGTCGGGGATGGATTCGCCGCACTCGTGGCAGTCGTGGAATTGGTTTCGGGCTTTCTTCAGGTTGAACATGCAGTGTGGGCACCGGTCTTCGGTACCCTCGAGTTCTCCGTCGCAAGCAGGGCAGTATTCGTAGATGTCCCGTTCAACCTCTTCTTCTCGCTCTCGGGTGAGGACGATGGCGGCCACCAGGGCCCCGATGAGGGCTGCAGCGACCGCCCCGAACAGGGCCACGGTTCCCGCTTCCGAGCCGGAGCCTGTCGTATCGCCACCGTTGTTGCTGGCGAGGGTGGCGAAGGAACGTGAGAAGGTCGTGCTGACCGAGGAGTCTTCGGGAATGAGGCGGATGCTGGTCATGGCCGCCGTCGCCGTGAAGGTGCAGGAGAGTTCTGCACGGTCGCCTCGGTTCTCGACGTTGACGGACATGGTGGATAGAACCGTGTTGCTGGCGTCTTGACAGGTGTAGTTCGCCTCGCCCGTTTCTTGGCTGGTCAAACTGATGCTCAACGTGTAGACCTCACCATCGGCCAACGGCATGGTTGGCACTTCGTTGTCCACGTTCAACAATTCAAGCGAAGCGTATTCCCAATCCAATTTGAGTTTTGATTCCACCAGGACCGTACCCGTGGCGAAGGAGTTCTGCTTGTTGGCGTCCCAACTGCCTTGGGCAGCGACCCATTGACTTTCGAATTCAGCGGTGTGAGCACCCAGAGCGGTGGGCAGGGAAATCGTCCACGTGAAAGCTTCTCCAGCGCCGAGCAGAATGGGAGGGGATTGGCCCTCAAGACCGTCAAAGGTGTACTGAATATTACCTGAAACACCGATATCACCCGTGTTTTCCATGGTGACCCGCCATTCCACGTCCTCGCCTGACTGAACGGACGGTACGGTTGGAAGCGCATTGGCATCAACATAGACATCGGGAATGGGATAGATGGTTAACACGCCTGAAGCCATGTCGTTATCTGTTCGCTCTTGTTCAAAACCGGCCTCATTGAACGGGTTGATTTTGGCCGACACCACATGGTCGCCATCAGGCAGTGAGGCGAGGGTGGATGCGTTCAATTCAGCGCTGAAGGCTTGCTCCGTGTAGCCCACACCGGTGAAGGGAACCGTGAACGGCAGACCGGTGATCAAACCACCGGATGGCGTGGCCAACTGAAGACGAACGGGGACGTCGATTGGGCCGGTGCCGTTGGTTCGGACCATCGTGCCTTCAACGGTCCAAGGGCCTTCAAGCGCACCTTCTGCGGTGGTGACCGTCAAGTCGTCCTTGAAACTCAAATCCATGCGAGTGGCGACGACCAGTTCAACCTCGGTCATCTTGTTCATTTCCGAGGCTTCTTCCACGACGTCCTCGGCGTCTGGCGTGACCTTCACGAGGTGAACGCCACTGCTGGGAGCGGTGATGGTGGTGTTCACCCAAGCAGAAGAGCCTGCAGTCAGAGCCGGGGTGGTCAACAGGACATCGTTTGATTCGGGGACTTGGACGAGAAGTTGTGTTTCAGCGGCATCAACGCTGCCCGAATTCAAGACGAGGGTGGACAGGGAGACGGTATCGCCTGAATAAATCGGTGCGGGCGTGGTCAATTCAAGCGTGTCAATACGGAGATTCGCAAGGCCTGCGACGTTGAAGACCTTGTTGAATCGGGCTTCAATATCGCCGCCGGCTGAGAATTCAAACCACACCTTGTGGCTTCCCTCGGTCAGGCCCGACCACGTGGTGCTGGCGGTGTAGGTCGATTCGGCAGGAATCGTAACCTCATCGAGGAAAAGGCGGTTGGAAGAGGCGATGTTCTCTTTGTAAAACGCAATTTGAACATTGAACGCGTCGCTCTGTTGGCTGTTGTAGAGAATGACATCAATGTCCACAGAACCCCCCATGACGGGCTCTTGGGGCGTGAGGGACATGGTGAATTCAGAGGCTTCCACCCCACCGCTCTGTTCACCGTGGACGGTCAAAGGAAGAACACTGGCCACGAGAAGGCAGAGGATGAACATCGCCTTGGCTTTCGGCTCCATGCATCACCTTGGGCATCCAAAGCACTTGAACCCATCTCCAAAACGCCGGAAAAAGAAGGGATGCATCGGCCTTCTTGACGCCACGGCGACGCGACTTCTCACTCAGGTTGGCTTCCTGTGCTTACGCCGAAGCAATCCTTGGGGAGGAACACACCTCATGGCGATGGTGGAAGGGGAGAATTGAAGGCACACCGAAGGTGTGGAGAAGCCATGGGACGAAGCGTTGCCGCCGTTTGGCTGGTCACCCTTCTTCTCTGCTCCTTGCTGCCCAACGGCCTGTACGACATCGCCCCCGTCGAAGAACTGGAGGAGACCGCCGTTGTTTCGGCCTCAGGAGCCTCAAACCTCGTCATCGCTTTTTCCAATGGCCCAGCAGAAAACGATGAGATCAAAGGCAACCACGTCTTGACGTTCAGCATCGCTGGAACCGGAACGCTTGAATCGTTATTGATTGAAATCACATCGGATGAATCCACCTGGACCACCGTGGTCAACTTGACCACCAGCCCGTGGTTATACCCCCTCGATACCACAGGCTACACCAACGACACCTACAAACTCCGAGCCTCGGGCTGGGACAGTGATAGCGAAAGTTTCGCCCTGGCTTCATCAGGCTGGTTTGACATCGTGAACCAAGTGCCCGTCATCACCACCTTCACCGTGCTCAATCCTGATGCTGGTAGCGGCAGCAGTCTCTCAGACCGAGCGTGGTTCAACATCGAGTCCCAAGGCACCTTGGCGTTCCGATGGGGTGCCAGTGATGACGATTTGAAGCAGGCCACCCTCGCCAATGTTCCGGGCCCCGGTACACCTCCCACGGACGGCCCTTCCTCGCTGAGTTATGGTTGGGATTGGAGCAGC
Source organism: Thermoplasmatota archaeon (assembly GCA_036162675.1). Taxonomy (GTDB): domain Archaea; phylum Thermoplasmatota; class Poseidoniia; order Poseidoniales; family Poseidoniaceae; genus Poseidonia. The sequence continues at coordinate 3,194 of JAYYBT010000016.1, read as the reverse complement.
GGAAACATGCAGGAAGGAACGTGGTCACCGCGCCTAACCGTTCAGGACCATTCGGGCCTCTCAGCCACCTCCACCCTGTTCATTGGCATTGACCGAACGGGCCCGAGCATCGGGAGCGTCACCGTGGGCGACGGCGATGCATGGCAACAATCCAGCAGCGTCACGGTCAGCGGACTCATCTCCGAGGCAGACGATGGAACGGGCTCGGGCGTGGCCAGTGTGCAGTACGCCATTGGCGAGCAAGCATGGACCTCCACCACCAGCGATTCACTTGCGCTCACCCTCGAGGAAGGCGTCCACACGCTCAGCCTGCGAGCGGTTGACCGCGTTGGAAACATCGGGCAAAACAGCACGGTCACCATCCGTGTGGACCAAACAGCGCCCATCGGCTTGTCGTGGACGGTGGACGAATTGACCACCAGCAGAATCGGGGCCGCCAACGTTACCTTCAGCGCAGAGGACGCCGATTCCGGCATTGACAACAGTTCGTCCTACATCCAATACGGCTTTGATTCCAACGGGGTAGGGGAAACACCGGACCTTTCTGGACGCTGGCTGACCATGGGCGTCAACGGTCTTTCTGGGCAGGTGGGTTTGGCCAGTTGGGCCACAAAATCCCGGCAACACCTCATGCTGCGTGCCGTGCTTGTTGACGAGGCGGGGAATTCCTACACGACTGAAGCGTCTTCCTATCAGATTCTTCCCGGCCTTGACCTGTCGTGGAACATCAGCCAGACCAACGTCGACCGCATCGTTGTGAGGCCGGGCGAACAAACTGGAAACATCACCATCACAAGCGTGCTCGAATCCAACGAAGACTACGGTGGAAGCGTCATCGTGCGCTTGGAAACGGCACCCGCTGACCGTTCCTCAACCGTTGATTGGACCGTCATGGAAACACGCAACCTTCCTGCAGGAACGCTTTCCAACAGCAGCGAAACCATCGTTTGGCAGTACACGGTTCCACGCTCAGGTCAATTTGACCTGCGACTTGTCATCGATTTCGCTGACGTCATCGACGAGTACGATGAGGGCAACAACGACAACTACCTCGTGGTGACCGGTGCGTCCTTGGATGCCCCCGGACTCGTGCCCTCCTTTGCCCCTTCCCTCGTCGTTCTCATCCTCGTTGGCTTTGCTCTGTCCTTCCTCCAGCGCAGGACAAGGGATTGAAAAGCATCGGGCCTCACGGCCGACCATGCGCCAGTCGCTTCCTCGTGTACCCAAAGACCGTATTGCGGTCATCATCGGTGCCAAAGGGGCGACCAGCAAAGCCATCCGCGAGGCGGCGGGTTGCCTGAAATTCATCATCGATTCCGAATCCGGCGACATCGAGGTTGAGTGGGGCGAAGCAGGGACCTACGACCCTGTCAAAGCGATGAAACTCCCCGATGTGGTGAAGGCCATCGGCCGAGGCATGGCCCCGGATGCAGCCGTTCGCTTGTTGGAAGATGACCATTTCTTCGAACTGGTCGACCTTCGGGAATACGTTGGCAAGCGCTCCAATCAGCAACGCCGAGTGCGTGCCCGCATCATCGGGCGCCAAGGCAAGATTCGAAAGTTGATTGAACAGTTGACCAACACCCAAATCAGCATCTACAACTCAACGGTGGTCCTCGTCGGTGAAGAAAGCGGCTTATTCGCCGCCCGCCAAGCCATCGAAATGTTGGCCGGTGGCTCCGAACACGGCACCGTCATCGGTTTTCTCGAGCGAGACCGAAAACGAGCTCGCCTCGAGGCCCGCTCATTGGATGTCCATGAGGAGCGAGCGCCTGCCAAAGACACCTCCGCTGGCTTTGAGGGACTGGTCCCAGGTCTTGCAGAAATTTCCCAAGAGCGTCGCAACCGACGCATGAAAGCCGCACAAGTTGACCCCGAGGACGAAGAAGCGGTCGCTGATATGATGGAACTCGCTGAAGACGAAGCCATCACGTGGGAAGAAGAGTGATTCACTCCAGCAGTTCGATTTGTTCCACATCGGACAAATCCATGTTCAACACGTCGTACATGGCACCGGCCAAATCAACATCCAAACCGTTCTTTTGACCCCATTCAACCAGACGAGTGACGTCCCGAACGAGGAATTCCTGAGCCTTGGGGTGGCTATCAACCACCGCTTGGCCAACGTCGATAACGCACGCCCTGCCTTCGTGCCACAGAATGTTGTACGGAGAAAAATCCCCGTGAACGAGTTTGGCCTTCTGCCATGAAATCGCCAAAAAGCGAAGCAGGTCATCGTAGACGGCCTCCGGTTGGTCAATCTCGACCTCACGAAGCTTGGGCGATGGCGAGGTGTCCGAACCCAAGTATTCCATGACGAGGACGTTCTTGTGAACCCCTAATGGATGAGGCACATTGAGCCCCCAACGCGCCAAACGGTTGAGATTTCGGTGCTCTTTGCGAACCCATACTTCTACCAAGTCACGGTGCTTTCGGCGTAAACCGGTGAAACGTGGGTCGCCTTCGATGTACTGGATGAGGTTCTTGAAAACGGCGTTGGATGTATGGAAGATTTTCACCGCCACCGTTTCACCGGCGAGGTTGGTCCCGTGAAAGACGTGGGCCTCCTTTCCTCGGGCGACAGGGAAATCCAACGTGTCGATGACACCGGATTTCATCATCTTGTAGAGCGCCATCAACGTGAGTCGGTCAAAGACCTGGTCAAACACACGGCGGTCAACCCAATCATAGGTTCCCGAACCCATCGCACCCTGAATTTTGGCTTCAATGTCGCGAAACATGGTGTTGTATCGCTTTTCCTTCATCCACTCGTAGCGGCCTTCACGATCGTTCAAACCGCTGAGAAATTCATTCTGCTCCGCACGTTGATGTTCGTCATCAAGACGTTCAGCCTTGGTGCGCTGCTTGTGGCTCCTGCGAGGTTTGCGACCTTTTCGAGGGCGACCGGCCAACTCGTCCCAGTCGTCCTCGTTGACCATGTGGCTACCTCATCGGCTCAAGCAAACAAGGCGTCAATGTCGTCGTCATCGTCGTCATCGTCACCCTCAGGTTCCTCTTCCACGATGTCATCCACAACAGCGGCAGGGACCTCTTCAGCCACCTCTTCTGAGGCCTCTTCGGCACCGTCATCAGCGAACAGGTCGTCATCGCCGTCGTCGGCAAACAAGTCGTCATCGTCATCATCAGCAAACAGGTCGTCGGCGTCATCGGCGTCATCCTCAGGGACCGCCTCT